>DATIMX010000635.1:0-2116 GCA_035474935.1 Geodermatophilus sp.
CGGCTGAAGGTCAGGACGAGGATCTGCTCGGGGTCGACGCCGCGGTCGATCCGCGCGGCGACCGCCTCGACGATCGTCGTCGTCTTGCCCGTGCCGGGCCCGGCGAGCACCAGCAGCGGGCCGCCCGGGTGGTCGACGACGGCCTGCTGGGTGGGGTCGAGCCGCGGCCGGCGCACCGACGCCACGGCCGGCTGCACGAGGCGGTAGACCGGCGTCGACTCGTCCCCCCGCAGTGCCACACCCCGATGACACCACGAGCGGCCGACGATCTTCGGATGGGTCGGGTCACACGGCGCGGCCCCGGACGGCTGCGTCCGGGCCGGCTCAGGGCCAGCCGACGGCGGCCAGGTCGACCCGGCCGGAGCGCACCGGCACCCCCTCGGCGGCGAGCAGGGCGAGTTGCCGCACCCGGACCGGCTCGGCGACCGAGCCGTCGGCGCGGACCACCCGGTGCCAGGGCACCGCTCCCCCACCCTGGGACAGCGCACGGGCGACCCGCCGCGGCCCGACGCCGACGAGCCGGCCGATCGCGCCGTAGGTGCTCACCCGCCCGGGCGGGATGCGCTCCACGACGTCGAACACCGCCTCGTCGACGTCCAGCGGCGAGGGACGCGGTGACGGCGGCCCGTCGCTGCTGCGGGTGCGGGGCCGCAGGTCGTCGTCCACCTCTCGTACCGACCGCCCGGGGTCAGCCCCGGCGTCCGTACCTGCCCAGCAGTCGGGCCTGCGGCGAGGCGGTCCGGGGCACGTCCAGAGGCGGGTCGAACAGGCCCGGCACACCGTCGACGGGCAGCCGGTCGGCGACCACCAGGGCCGCGGTGACCAGCGCCGGGTCCAGCTCGGTGTCGCCGTCGGTGGCGCGGGCCAGGTCCCAGGAGTGCACCGTGAGGTCGGCGGTCAGCTCCTCGATGTACTCGGCCGCCGAGGTGGCCCCGCGCTGCAGGTGGACGGTGTGCAGCAGCGCCCGGTCCTGCGCGAAGGCGGCCAGCGCACCGTCGGCGGCGGACTCCCAGCCGGTCAGGGGGTCGTCGCCCAGCAGGTCGCTGGTGTCGTCGGGGAAGCGGCCGTCGATGAGGTCGAAGGGCTCACCGGCCAGCAGCGGCGGCGTCCAGAGCGCCTCGCTCACCAGGTGCGCGACGAGGTCGGCGACCGTCCACCCGGGCAGCGCCTCGTCGTCCCACTGCTCCGGTTTGACCGCGTCGACCCGGTCGGTGAACGCGGCCTGTGCGCGCTGGAAGAGCGCGAGCAGCTCGGCGGGGGCGAATTCGGGCATGCGATCAGTAGACAGCGCAATGGCCCGGTCCGCCCCCGTACGGGGGCGAACCGGGCCATCACACCGTCGTCCTACCGGACGACACCGCGGCCAGGTGCCGTGGCCTGTGGCACGAGCCCTGCCGAGGCCTCGTCGAGGAGGCCTCGGCCCCAGGGACGTGCTGGAACCGGCCCCCGTCCAGGGGCCCACCCTGAGCCTGCGAAGGGTGGGGAGGACGGGGGTCCTTGGTCAGTAGGTGGGCAGCGTCTTGTCGATCCGCGTGGCCCAGGCAGTCACGCCACCCTGCACGTGGACGGCGTCGGAGAAGCCCGCGTTCTTGACCGCGGCGAGCACCTCGGCGGAGCGGACGCCGGTCTTGCAGTGCAGCACGATCGGCTTGTCCTGCGGCAGCTGCGACAGCGCCCGGCCGGAGAGGATCTCGTCCTTGGGGATGAGCTTCGCGCCGGGGATGGACACGATCTCGTACTCGTTGGGCTCCCGGACGTCGATCAGCTCGAAGTCCTTGCCGGCGTCCATCATGTCCTTGAGCTCGTCGACGGTGATCGTCGAGCCCGCGGCCGCCTGCTGGGCCTCGTCGGAGACGACGCCGCAGAAGGTCTCGTAGTCGATGAGCCCGGTGATCGGCTCGGCCTCCGGGTCCTTGCGCACCTTGATGGTGCGGAAGGTCATCTCCAGGGCGTCGTAGACCATCAGCCGGCCGAGCAGCGTCTCGCCGATGCCGGTGATCAGCTTGACCGCCTCGGTGGCCTGGATGGCGCCGATCGTCGCGCACAGGACGCCGAGCACGCCGCCCTCGGCGCAGCTGGGCACCATGCCGGGGGGCGGCGGCACCGGGTACAGGTC
>DATIMX010000636.1:0-13781 GCA_035474935.1 Geodermatophilus sp.
CGGGACCACTTCGCCGCCGAGCCGATGAGCCCGATGGAGCCCAGACCGGGGGTGCGCAGCGCGGCGTCGCAGAGGGCGGCGTCCTCGGCGTGGTCGTGCGTCATGACCAGCACGTGCGCACCGGGCGGCAGCTCGGCCAGCACCAGCTCCGGCAGCACCGGCACGTGGTGCACGTGCACCGTCGCCACCGCGTCGGCCAGCACGGCCAGCCGCTCGTCGGCGAGCTGCTCCGGGCGCGAGTCGACCAGGTGCAGGTCCAGGTCGCGCCGGGCGAGGATCCGCGCCAGCTCCAGCCCGACGTGCCCGATGCCGAAGACGGCGACCGCCGGCGCGACCGGCAGCGGCTCCAGCAGCAGCGTCACCTCTCCCCCGCAGCACTGGACGCCGTGCTGGTACGGCGCCTTGTCCGACAGCGCGACGGTCAGCAGCTCGGGCCGCGACGCCCCGGTGCCGAGCAGCTCCCGCGCCCGGGCCACCGCGACCGCCTCGAGGTTGCCGCCGCCGATGGAGTACCAGGTGCGGTCGGCGGCGACGACCATCTTGGCGCCGGCCTCGCGGGGGGCGTGCCCGCGGACCGCCGCCACCGTGACCAGCACGCCGCGGCGCCGGCCGGCGCGCAGCTCCTCGACCGCCTTCGTCCACTCCACGACCGCTCCCTCACGTGCGGGTCATCAGGTGCTGGGCGCGCTCGGAGAACGGCACCATGGGCGGCGCGTCCGGGCCCGGCTGGTCGGGGAGGACGCCGGGGGCGCCCTCGTCGACGTGTCCGTGCTCGGTGCTCCGCCGGGCCTGCTCGACGGCCCAGTAGACGGCCTCCGGCGTCGCGGGCGAGGCCAGGTCGACGCTGAGCCCGGGCGGCCCGAACGCGGCGGCGGCCTGGCGGAGCGCCTCGCGGACGGAGAAGGCGAGCATCAGCGGCGGCTCGCCGACGGCCTTGGAGCCGTACACCGCACCCTCCTCGGTCGCGTTGCGCAGCAGTCGCACGTTGAACTCCTCGGGCATCTCCGAGAAGCTCGGCAGCTTGTAGGTGCTGGCCGCCTGCGTGGCCAGCCGCCCGTGGTGCGGGCCCTCGCGTTCCTCCCAGCGCAGGTCCTCGAGGGTGAGCCACCCGGCGCCCTGCACGAAGCCGCCCTCGATCTGCCCCAGGTCCACCAGCGGTGAGAGCGAGTCGCCGACGTCGTGCACGATGTCGACCCGCCGGGTGCGGTAGGCCCCGGTGAACCCGTCGACCTCGACCTCCGCCGCCGCGGCGCCGTAGGCGAAGTACTTGAACGGCTCGCCCTGCATCCGCGACGAGTCCCAGTGCAGGCCCTCCGTCCGGTAGAAGCCCGCGGCCCACAGCTGCACGCGCTGGAAGTAGGCCGCCGTGACGACCTCCTCCCACGCGAGCCGGTCGCTGGCGAAGGAGATGCCGTGCAGGTAGCCGTCGGTGGAGCGCACGTCGGCGGGGCTGATCCCGAGCCGCTCCGCGGCGACCTGCGCCAGGCGCCCGCGGATCTGCTCGCAGGCGTTCTTGACCGCCGCCCCGTTGAGGTCGGCTCCGGAGCTCGCCGCCGTGGCCGACGTGTTGGGCACCTTGTCGGTGCGCGTCGGCGCCAGCCGGACCCGGTGCAGCGGGACCCCGAGCGTGGTCGCTGCGACCTGCAGCATCTTGGTGTGCAGGCCCTGGCCCATCTCGGTGCCACCGTGGTTGATCAGCACCGACCCGTCCTTGTAGACGTGCACGAGCGCGCCGCCCTGGTTGAACGCCGTCAGGTTGAACGAGATGCCGAACTTGACCGGCGTGACCGCCAGGCCCCGCTTGCGGTGCGGATGGGTGGCGTTGAACTCCTCGACCTCCCGCTGCCGGGCGGCGAAGTCGCTGGCCCCGAGCACCTCCTGCCAGATGGTCGCCAGCCGTTCGGGGTGGCGCACCGGCTGCCCGTAGGGCGTGGTCCGGCCCGCCGTGTAGAAGTTGCGGCGACGCAGCTCGGCCGGGTCGAGCCCGAGCAGCGGCGCGCAGCGGCCCAGGACGTCCTCGATCACCAGCATGCCCTGGGGACCACCGAACCCGCGGAACGCCGTCTGCGAGGTCTTGTTGGTCTTCGCGATCCGGCCGTTCACCCGGACGTTCGGGATCCAGTAGGCGTTGTCGACGTGGCACAGCGCCCGGGCCAGCACCGGCTCGGACAGGTCGAGGCTCCAGCCGCCGTCCGAGGTCAACGTGGCGTCCAGCGCCTGCAGGTGGCCGGACTCGTCGAAGCCCACCCGCCACCGGGCGGCGAACCCGTGCCGCTTGCCCGACATGGTCATGTCCTGCGACCGGTTGAGCCGCAGCCGGACCGGCCGGCCGGTGAGCGTGGCGCCCAGGGCGGCGATCGCGGCGAAGCCGTGCGGCTGCATCTCCTTGCCGCCGAAGCCGCCGCCCATCCGCAGGCACTGCACGGTGACCTGCGAGTTGGTCAGCCCGAGCACGTGGGCCACGATCTCCTGGGTCTCCGACGGGTGCTGCGTGCTGCTCTGCACGAACACCTGCCCGTTCTCGTCGACGTGCGCCAGCGAGCAGTGCGTCTCCAGGTAGAAGTGCTCCTGGCCGGCGAACTCCAGCTCGCCGCTGAACACGTGCGCCGCGCCGTCGAGGCCGGCCTCGACGTCGCCGCGCTCCAGGCGCGGCTGCCCGCCCGGGAAGCTGCCCGCGGCGATCGCCTCCCGGACGGTCACCAGGGCGGGCAGCGGCTCGACCTCGACCTCGACCGCCTCCGCACCGAGCCGGGCGGCCTCGATCGTCTCGCCGAGCACCCAGCAGACGGCGTGGCCGTAGAACATGACCTCGTCGGGGAACAGCGGCTCGTCGTGCTTGACCCCGGCGTCGTTGACCCCGGGCACGTCCGCGGCGGTGAGCACCCGGACGACGCCGGGGACTGTTGAGGCCGGCTCGGTGCGCAGCGCGGTCACGCGGGCGTGCGCGTGCATGACCTGCACGGGCCAGGCGTGCAGCACGTCCTTGGTGCGTCCCACCAGGTCGTCGGTGTAGAGGGCCCGGCCGGTGACGTGGAGCGCGGCGCTCTCGTGCGGCACGGCCCGGCCCACGACCGGCTCGGCCGGCCGCTCGGACAGCGCGCTCACTTGTCCTCCTCGCTGGCGCTCGTCGGCCGCGTTCGCGGCGCTGCTGTGCTCATCGGTGAGCTCGCACGCTCGCTCACGTTCCCACCTCCAGGGGCGTCGGGTTCTCGGCGAACAGCCGGTGCAGGGCCTGGCCCAACATCGCCGACCGGTAGGCGGCGCTGGACCGGTGGTCGTCGAGCGGGGTGCCCTCGGCGGCCAGCACCGCGGCCGTCCGCCGCACTGTGTCGGCGTCCCACGGCCGGTCGGTGAGGGCCTCCTCGGCGGCCCGGGCGCGCACCGGCGTGGCGGCCACCCCGCCCAGGCCGATCCGCGCCCGCCGCACGACGCCGCCGCGCACGTCGAGGGCGAAGGCGATCGCCACGCTGGAGATGTCGTCGAAGCGCCGCTTGGCCACCTTGTGGAAGGCGGCCAGCCCGGCCGGGGGCAGCGGGACCCGGACGGCGCGGATCAGTTCGTCGGCTCGTCGCACGCTGCGGCGGTACCCGGTGAAGTAGTCGGCCAGCTGCACCTCGCGCTCGCCGTCGAGCGAGGCGAGGACGACGGTGGCCTCGAGCGCCAGCAGCGCCGGCGTGGTGTCGCCGATGGGCGAGCCGGTGCCGAGGTTGCCGCCGATCGTGGCGCCGTTGCGGATCAGCCGCGAGGCGAACTGGGGGAAGACCTGGTCGAGCAGCGGGAGCCGTCCATCGAGGCGCTCCTCGACCTCCGACAGGCTCAGCGCCGCACCGATCTCGACCGCGGACTCCGTGGTGTCGAAGCCGCGCAGCTCCGGCAGCTGGTCGATCGCCACCACCAACGGCGCGCGCTGCCCGCGCAGGTTGACCTCGACGCCCGTGTCGGTGCACCCGGCGACGAGCAGCGCCTCGGGCCGCTCGGCCAGCAGGGTCAGCGCCTCGGCGAGCCCGGACGGCCGGACGAACTCCGCCCCACCGGCGGCGACGCGGGTCGCGGGCACCTCCGGCGGCGGCTGGCTGCGCCGGGCCGCCAGCCGGTCGTCGTCCTCCGGGGCGCCGAGGGCGAAGGCCGCGTCGCGGATGGGCCGGTAGCCCGTGCAACGGCAGAGGTTGCCGCTGAGGGCGTGCAGGTCGAACCCGTTCGGGCCGTGCAGGTGGTCCGGCGCGCCGCCTCCGTGGCCGTCGGAGGCCGCCACCGGGGCGCGGTCGGCGCGGTAGTACTCCGCCGCCATGCTGCAGACGAAGCCGGGGGTGCAGTACCCGCACTGCGAGCCGCCCCGCTCGGCCATCTCCCGCTGGACGGGGTGCAGCGCGTCCGGGGTGCCCAGGCCCTCGGCGGTCACCAGCTCCTGCCCGGCGAAGGCGGCGATGGGGACCAGGCAGGCGTTGAGGGCCGTCCACCGCGTGGGGGTCGCCCTCCCGGGCCGCGCGACGAGGACTGAGCACGCTCCGCACTCCCCCTCGGCGCAGCCCTCCTTGCACCCGACCAGTCCCTGCGCCCGCAGCCAGTCGAGCGCGGTGGTGTGCGGCGTGGCGCCGTCGAGCGGGATCGACCGCCCGTTCACGGTGACGGCTGGCGACTGCATCGCTGCTGCTCCTGTCTGTCTCGGACCGGCCGGGCGGCGGACCGCCGCCCGGCCGGGGCCGGAGGACACCCCAGCCTCCCGCGTCCTGGTTACAGCGCGGTCGCGCCGTAGCGCTGGGTCCGCGCGCTGTGGATCGGGTTGGCGTCGGCCACCAGGTCGTCGAACCGGTGCCCGGCGATCTTCGCGATCTCGATGAGCGCGGCCGCGTGCTCCTGGACGGGCGAGTTCTGCATGCGGACCCGGCCCTGCTCGAGGATCCGCTCCCGGCTGGGGTTGTCGCGGACGCACACGATCAGCGGGAAGCCGAACCTCTCCCGGTAGGCGGTGGTCACCTCGCGGAAGGCGGCGTGGTCCTCGTCGGTCAGCCGGGTGAGGCCCGCGGTCGCCTGGTCGAGGGTGGACTGCTCCCCCGCCGTCCCCTCGGCGACCGTGTCGCTGCCCAGCGCCGGGTAGGCGTCCATCAGCTGCTGCTGCTGCTCCGGGGTGGCCGCGAACAGGGCCTCCTGGAAGGCCAGCCGCAGCGAGGCGGTGTCCCGGAACGGCCGCTGGGTGTAGGCGTTCTCCACCACCCACGTCGGGCCCTGGAACAGCCGGCCGAAGGTGGCGACGAACTCGTCGCGGCTCATCCCGTTGACGTCCTGCAGCCGGACCTGCCCGTGCCCCGGGAAGCCCGCGACGGCGGCGCCGTGCGGGCGCCCGATGTGGTGGAAGACGGCGTTGAGGCCGATCGCGGTGATGCTGCCCAGCGTGATGCCGCTGCCGAGGATGATCTGCGCCCACGACGGCACCGCCTCGGCGACCCCCGGCTGGACGGTGACCAGCAGCGCCAGCCCCAGGCTGGTGGCGACGATGACCACGTTGCGGTGGTCGTTGAAGTCCACCCGGCCCAGCGTCTGGATGCCGACGACCGCCACGGTCGCGAACATCGCCAGCGCCGCCCCGCCGAGCACGGGGTGCGAGATGCCGGCCACTACGGCACCGGCCTTGGGCACCAGGCCGACGAGGATCATGAAGCCGCCGGCCGTGGCGACGACCCAGCGGCTCTTCACCTGGGTGAGGCGCACGAGGCCGACGTTCTCGGCGAAGCAGGTGTACGGGAAGGAGTTGAGGACGCCGCCGATGGTGGTCGACAGCCCGTCGGCCCGCAGCGCCGCCGCGATGTCCTTGCGGCCGACGCGCTTGTCGACGATCTCACCGGTGGCGAACACGTCACCCGTGGTCTCCACCGCGGTGATCAGCATGACCACGATCATCGACACGATGGCGGCCAGGCTGAACCTCGGCCAGCCGAAGTAGAAGGGCGTCGTGACGCCGACCCACGAGGACTCCGCGACCGCACCGAAGCTGGCGTCACCGAGCGCCCACGCGGTCAGCGTGCCCACGACCAGGCCGACCAGGACGGCGACCGTCGCCAGGAAGCCGCGGAAGAACCGCTGCATGAGCACGATCAGGGCCAGCGTGCCCAGCGCGTACGCGAGATTGCGCGCGTTGCCCGGGTCCGGATCGGCCGCGCCGCCGACGGCGTCGGCCGCGGCCACCGGGAGCAGCGCGATGCCGATGATCGTGATCACCGACCCGGTGACCACCGGGGGGAAGAAGCGGATGAGGCGGCTGAAGTACGGGGCGATGGCGAAGGTGAACAGCCCGGCGACGATGACCGCGCCGTAGATGACGAGCAGCCCCTCGGTCCCGCCGCCGGCAGCCAGCCCGATGGCGATCATCGGCGAGACCGCGGTGAAGGTGACGCCCTGCAGCAGCGGCAGGCGGACGCCGACCTTCCAGAAGCCGACCGACTGGATGATCGACGCGATGCCGCAGGTGAACAGGTCCGCGTTGATCAGGTGGATGAGTTCGCGGTCGGAGAGCCCGATGGCGCCGGCCAGCAGGATCGGCACGATCACCGCGCCGGCGTAGAAGGCGAGCAGGTGCTGGACGCCGTAGACGACGAGCTTCCCCGGAGGAGGGACCTCGTCGACGGGGTGCTTGCGGCGCTTGCCCGGCGCCGCGGGTGGGGCTGTGGTGGACATGGCGCTCCTCGCTGAGCGATCGGCTGTCTCCGCCGGGCGGAGTGGTCGTCCCCGTTGCTCGTGCGCAAGGTCTGTGCCGACGCTGCGCACCACCAGGCCTGCGTCCTCCCCCCTTGCCGTTCCTGCTGCGGTCCCCGGCCGGGCACGGACGGAGGAGGGACGCCCGGTCGGGTCCCGGGCGCGGGAGGGGTGGCGGTCCGGTGTCACGGCGTCCACGGGACCTCCCGGGCAGGGGCTCGGCGCACCGAGGGGCGGTGCGGTGCCGGTGGACGCTAGGAGCGCGAATGGACCGGGTCAACGAGATCCCGTGCGATATACGAAATACTCTCGCCGGGCCGGATCCAGGGGGCCAATTCCAGATATCCGATATATCGACCGTCGTGGCGGGATCGGCCGTTGACCGCGCTCCTCACCGTACTTAATGTCCGGACAGCAATTCCCGCAGGCGTTCGCGATGCCGACGACACAACTCGTCGCGGGTCCCTCGTCCCGACCGAACCATGGAAGAAGTGATGGTCGCCAGCCCCCTCCAGTACGAGGTCAACTGCTCCATTCTCTTCACCGAGCTCCCACTGCTGGAGCGCCCGGCGGCGGCGAAGCAGGCCGGGTTCGACGCGGTCGAGTTCTGGTGGCCGTTCCCGGTCGCCGTGCCCTCCGACTCCGACGTCGACGCCTTCGTCCGCGCCGTCCGCGACGCCGGCGTCGGACTGGTCGGGCTCAACTTCTCCGCCGGCGACATGCCGGGCGGGGACCGGGGGCTGGTGTCCTGGCCCGCGCGCTCCTCGGAGTTCCGGGACAACGTCGACGTGACCGTCGGGATCGGCGAGCAGCTCGGCTGCCGCGCCTTCAACGCCCTCTACGGCAACCGGGTCGACGACGCCCGGCCGGAGGAGCAGGACGCCCTCGCGGTGGAGAACCTCGCGCTCGCCGGCCGGGCGGCGAGCCGGGCCGGCGGCACGGTCCTCGTCGAGCCGGTCAGCGGCGCGCCCCGGTACCCGCTGCTGACCGCCGCGGACGCCGTCGGGGTGATCGACCGCGTCGCCGAGGAGACCGGGGTGACCGACCTGGGGTTCCTGTGCGACCTGTACCACCTGGCCGTCAACGGTGAGGACCTCGACCGGGTGATCGCCACGTACGGCTCGCGGGTCGCGCACGTGCAGATCGCCGACGCGCCCGGCCGGCACGAACCGGGCACCGGGGAGCTGGACCTCGACCGGTACCTCGGCCGGCTCGCGGACGTCGGTTACGACGGCTGGGTCGGGCTGGAGTACGTGCCCAGCGGCGCCTCGGCCGACAGCTTCGGCTGGCTGCGCAGTCCCGCCGTCTGAACGCCCACCGCCCCGACACGGAGGATCTCTCATGACAACGGTCGCCTTCATCGGCCTGGGCATCATGGGCGGCCCGATGGCCGCCAACCTGGTCACGGCCGGCTTCGACGTCATCGGCCACAACCGCAGCCCCGAGCCCGTCCAGCGGCTCGTCGACCACGGCGGGCGCGGAGCCGGCAGCCTCGCGGAAGCGGTGCGGGACGCCGACGTCGTCGTCACCATGGTCCCCGACTCCCCGGACGTCGAGGCGGTCACCATCGGCGAGGACGGCTTCTACGGCCTGGTCGACCCGGGGACCCTGCACGTCGACATGAGCTCGATCCGCCCGGACGTCGCGAAGAGGGTCGCCGAGGCGGGCCGCGAGCGCGGGATCCGCGTCCTCGACGCCCCCGTGAGCGGCGGCGAGCAGGGCGCGATCGACGCGACCCTCTCGATCATGGTCGGCGGCAGCCCGGAGGACTTCGCCGACGTCCGGCCCGTCCTCGAGGCGGTCGGCAAGACGATCGTGCACGTGGGGCCGGCCGGCTCCGGCCAGACGGTGAAGGCGGCCAACCAGCTGATCGTCGCCGGCACCATCGAGCTCGTCGCGGAGGCCATCGTCTTCCTCGAGGCCCACGGCGTCGACACCGACGCCGCGGTGGAGGTCCTCGCCGGGGGTCTGGCCGGCAACGCGATCCTCGACCGCAAGGCGGCGGCGATGCTCCGCCGCGACTTCAGGCCCGGGTTCCGCATCGAGCTGCACCACAAGGACCTGGGGATCGTGACCTCCGCCGCCCGCGAGGCCGGGGTGGTCATCCCGCTCGGGGCGGTCGTCGCCCAGCTCGTCGCCAGCCTGGAGGCCCAGGGCGACGGCGCCCTCGACCACTCGGCGCTGCTCAAGCTCGTCGAGCAGCTGTCCGGCCGCACCTGACCGCTCCCCCCGACATCCCACGAGACGACGCGGGCCCGGCCACCGGGCCCCGGAGACAGGAGACCCATGCCTCGCATGAGGGCCATCCAGGCCGCGGTGCAGGTCCTGCAGCGCGAAGGCGTGACGCACGCCTTCGGCGTGCCCGGAGCGGCGATCAACCCGCTCTACGCCGCGCTCCGCGAGAACGGCACCATCTCCCACGTGCTCGCCCGGCACGTCGAGGGCGCCTCGCACATGGCCGAGGGCTACACCCGGGCCGAGGCCGGCAACATCGGCGTCTGCATCGGCACATCCGGGCCGGCCGGCACCGACATGATCACCGGGCTGTACTCGGCCTCCGGCGACTCCATCCCGATCCTGTGCATCACCGGCCAGGCGCCGACCGCCCGGCTGCACAAGGAGGACTTCCAGGCCGTCGACATCGCCGCGATCGCCGCGCCGGTCACCAAGATGGCGACGACCGTCCTGGAGCCGGCGCAGGTGCCGCGCGCCTTCCAGCAGGCCTTCCACCTCATGCGCTCCGGCCGGCCCGGCCCGGTGCTGATCGACCTGCCCTTCGACGTGCAGATGGCCGAGATCGAGTTCGACATCGACGCCTACGAGCCGCTGCCGGTCTACCAGCCGCAGGCCACCCGCGCCCAGATCGAGAAGGCGCTCGACCTGCTCGCCGCCGCCGAGCGGCCGCTCATCGTCGCCGGCGGGGGGATCGTCAACGCCGACGCCGCCGGCCTGCTGGTGGAGTTCGCCGAGCTGGTCGACGTCCCGGTCGTCCCGACGCTGATGGGCTGGGGCGCGATCCCCGACGACCACCGGCTGCAGGCCGGCATGGCCGGGCTGCAGACGTCGCAGCGCTACGGCAACGAGAACCTGCTGGCCTCGGACCTCGTCCTCGGCATCGGCAACCGGTGGGCCAACCGGCACACCGGCGGGCTGGAGACCTACACCCGCGGGCGCACGTTCGTCCACGTCGACATCGAGCCGACCCAGATCGGGCGGGTGTTCACCCCCGACCTCGGCATCGTCTCCGACGCCGGAGCGGCGCTGCGGCTCTTCGTCGAGGTGGCCCGCGAGCGGCAGGCGGCCGGGCACCTGCCCGACCGCAGCGGCTGGGTCGCGGACTGCGCCCGGCGCAAGCGGACCCTGCTGCGCCGCACCCACTTCGACGACGTCCCGATCAAGCCGCAGCGGGTGTACGAGGAGATGAACAAGGCGTTCGGGAGGGACACCCGCTACGTCAGCACCATCGGCCTCTCCCAGATCGCCGGCGGCCAGTTCCTGCACGTCTACCGGCCCCGCCACTGGATCAACGCCGGCCAGGCCGGCCCCCTGGGCTGGACCGTGCCCGCGGCCCTCGGCGTCTGCGTCGCCGACCCGGACGCCACGGTGGTGGCGCTCTCCGGCGACTACGACCTCCAGTTCCTCATCGAGGAGCTGGCGGTCGGGGCCCAGTTCAACCTGCCCTACGTCCAGGTGGTGGTGAACAACTCGTACCTGGGGCTGATCCGGCAGGCGCAGCGTGCCTTCGACATGGACTACGCCGTCCAACTGGCCTTCGACAACGTCAACTCCCCCGAGCTCGGCGGCTACGGCGTGGACCACGTCAAGGTCGCCGAGGGGCTGGGCTGCAAGGCGCTGCGGGTGCACGAGCCCGACGAGATCGGCCCCGCCCTGGAGGAGGCCAAGAAGCTGCTGGTCCAGCACCGCGTGCCGGTGGTCGTGGAGATCATCCTCGAGCGCGTCACCAACATCTCGATGGGCACCGAGCTCGACAAGGTCGTGGAGTTCGAGGAGCTGGCCAGCACGGGCGAGCACGCGCCCACCGCCGTCTCCGCGCTCGACCTCGAGGAGATGCAACTGCTCGACTGAAGGAGGCCCGCTGCCCCTCAGCGGCCGGCCGTGCGAGTCGCCGCCGACTGGGTGGCCGACGACGAGGAGGAACCATCACGTGACAGCACCAGCTCGGTCCCAGGGGACCGTTCCCGTCCCCCTCTTCCTCAACGGTGAGGGCATGCGCGGTGGCCGGGTGCACCCCAGCGTCGCGCGGTACACGTTCCTCGGTGAGGTGCAGACCGCTCCGCGCTACCGCTTCTACGCCTGCGAGGCCGGCTTCCCGGCCCTGTGGCCGGTCGCCGAGGGTGGGGTCTCCGTTCCCGGCGAGCTGTACGCGCTGCCCCTGGAGGCCGTCCGCGACGAGTTCATGCCCGTGGAGCCCCCCGAGCTGGAACTGGCCGTGATCGAGCTCGCCGACGGGTCGGCCAGCCTGGCCGTCGCGCTGCGTCCCGAGGTGCACGCCCGGGGGGAAGGGCTCGTCGACATCTCCGACTGCGGTGGCTGGCGCGCCCACCAGGCGAGTCCAGGGCATCACTGACGACCCGGAGGAGGGACACTACCTGCCACGTACGCCAGCAGAGCGAGGTGGCAGGTGGTGACCACGTTCCGACCGCAGACCATGCAGGAGGCCGTCCTCCAGGAGCTGCGGCGCCGGATCAACGACGGAGAGCTGCCGCCGGGGACCGTGATCCGGGTCGACGCAGTGGCGGCGGCCCTGGGAGTCAGCCGGATCCCGGTCCGCGAGGCCCTCATGATCCTCGAGGGCGAGGGGCTGGTGACGCATCGTCCCCACGTGGGCTTCGCCGTCCCGAGCCTGACCGCTGAGGAGCTCGAGGAGATCTACTACCTGCGCGCGCTGCTCGAGGACGAGGCCCTGCGGCGAGCGGTGGCGAGCGCCACGGACGCCGACCGCGCGGCGGCCCACGAGGCCTGCGCGGCGGCCGAGGACGCGCTCGCCCGGGGACAGGTCAACGCCTTCAGCGACAACGGCCGGCGGTTCCACGCCGTCGTCCTCGCCGCCTGTGGCATGCCGCGCCTCATCCGTCTGCTCGACGGCCTGTGGGACGCCACCGAGACCTACCGTGCAGCGAACAGGCTGGACGAGACCGGGCAGAAGACCCTGCAGGCGGAGCACCAGCTCATGCTCGACGCCTTCCTCGCCGGGGACGAGCAGCAGCTGATCGAAGCAGCCGAGCTGCACCGGCAGCACCTCCTCGCCGGAGCCCTCCTCGGTACGTCCGCCACAGCCGACCCGCCCGCCGACCGACCTTGAGGGCGCGGCGCAGGCGCAGCACCGGCGTTCGTACCGGTGAGGCCTGAGCACTCCGCCGCCCGAACCCACTCCCACGGCGAGTCCTGAGGTGGCGTGCGGTCCAGGACCGATCCGCCACGGACGACGGGGCGGGGAGGTCGCGCCCCCCGCCACTTCCACCGTATAGCGCACCCGGGGGCTTGCGGCAAGACCCGGGTCGAGCCGCAGGATCCACGGCCGAGGCCGACCCCTGCAGGAGTGCCCGCCGCGGGGTGCCGGTCGCGCGGGACGGCGATCCGCCGGACTGCACGCGGGCCGAGACGCACCTCGTCGGAGGAGGAACCCATGATCGACGTGGTCATCGCCGGCGGCGGACCGACCGGGGTGATGCTGGCCTGCGAGTTGCGGCTGCACGGCGTGCACGCGCTCGTCCTGGAGAAGGACGCGGAGCCCACCCGGGTCGTCCGAGCCCTCGGCCTGCACGCCCGCAGCATCGAGGTGCTGGACCAGCGGGGGCTGCTGGACCGGTTCCTCTCCTTCGGCACGCAGTACCCGATCGGGGGCTTCGCCGGCATCAGCAAGCCCCCGCCGGACCGGCTGGACACCGCCCATCCGTACGTCCTCGGCATCCCGCAGCCCACCACGGAACGCCTGCTGACCGAGCACGCCGTCGAGCTCGGCGTCGAGATCCGGCGCGGCTGCGAACTGGTCGGACTGAGCCAGGACGACCACGGGGTGACCATCGACCTGGCCGACGGCACGCAGCTGCGCTCGCGCCATCTCGTCGGCTGCGACGGGGGCCGCAGCACGGTGCGCGGACTCCTCGGGGTCCCCTTCCCCGGCGAGCCGGCCACGCGCGAGTGGCTGTCGGGCGAGGTGGAGGTCACCGCGCCGCCGGAGGAGGTGACCGCCGTGGTGACCGAGGTCCGCAGGACCCAGAAGGGGTTCGGTGTCGGCCCCTCGGGAGAGGGCCTGTACCGCGTCGTCGTGCCGGCCGAGGGGGTGACCGAGGACCGCTCGGTCCCCCCGACCCTCGAGGAGGTCCGGCAGCGCCTGCGGGTGGTCGCGGGCACGGACTTCGGCGTGCACTCGCCGCGCTGGCTGTCCCGCTTCGGGGATGCCACCCGGCTGGCCGAGCGGTACCGGACCGGCCGCGTGCTGCTCGCCGGCGACGCCGCACACGTCCACCCGCCGACCGGCGGCCAGGGCCTCAACCTCGGGCTCCAGGACGCGTTCAACCTGGGCTGGAAACTGGCCGCCGAAGTCAACGGCTGGGCCCCGGATGGGCTGCTGGACAGCTACCACACCGAACGGCACCCGGTGGCCGCCGACGTGCTGAACACCACCCGGGCGCAGGCCGAGCTCCTCTCCACCGAGCCGGGGCCCCAGGCGGTGCGCCGGCTGGTGTCGGAACTGATGGACTTCGAGCAGGTGAACCGGTACCTGATCGAGAAGACCGCCGCGATCGGGATCCGCTACGACTTCGGCGGCGGTCACGAACTGCTCGGCCGCCGGATGCGGGACGTGCGGTTGGGGCAGGGTCGCCTCTACGAGCTGATGCACGGCGGCCGCGGACTGCTGCTCGACCAGACCGGCCGGCTCTCGGTGGCGGGGTGGGCAGATCGGGTCGACCACGTCGTCGACGTCAGCGAGGAACTCGACGCGCCCGCCGTGCTGCTGCGGCCGGACGGCCACGTGGCGTGGGTCGGCGGAGACCAGCAGGATCTGCTCGACCAGCTGCCCACGTGGTTCGGCGCTGCCACCGGCTGAGCGCGCAGGTGTGGCTCGGACG
>DATIMX010000637.1:0-9848 GCA_035474935.1 Geodermatophilus sp.
GAAGATGCAGGTGTTCTGGCCCTGGTCCTCCTTGAGGATGTCGGCCTGCACCGTGCCGCGGACGTTGGCCAGCACCCAGGCGCGGATCTCCTCGGCCTCCGCGGCGTCGGGCTCGCGGCCCTCCTCCTCGCGGAACCGGTCCAGCCGCTGGTCGATCGCGGTGTTGAGGAACATCGCCAGGATCGCCGGCGCCGGGCCGTTGATCGTCATCGACACCGACGTCGTCGGGTCGCACAGGTCGAACCCGCTGTAGAGCACCTCCATGTCGTCCAACGTGGCGATGGAGACGCCGGAGGTGCCGACCTTGCCGTAGACGTCGGGGCGCGGGTCGGGGTCGCGGCCGTAGAGGGTCACCGAGTCGAACGCCGTCGACAGCCGGGTGGCCTCGTTGCCCTGGCTGAGCAGCGTGAACCGGCGGTTGGTGCGGAAGGCGTCGCCCTCGCCGGCGAACATCCGCGCGGGCGCCTCGCCCTGCCGCTTGAACGGGAAGACGCCGGCCGTGAACGGGTAGGCACCGGGCAGGTTCTCCCGGCGCAGGAAGCGCAGCAGCTCGGCGTCGTCCTGGGTCCGCGGCAGCGCGACCCGGCGCACCTTCGAGCCGGACAGCGTCTCGCGGGTCAGCGGCGTGCGGATCTCCCTGCCGCGGACCGTGTAGACGTACTCGTCCCCGGAGTACGCCTGGACCCGCGCCGGCCACTCGTCGAGCAGGTCGCGCACCTCGGGCAGCAGCTCGCGGTCGGCTGCCTCGGCCGCGGCCCGGGCGGCCTTGGCGGCGTCCCCGTCCAGCACCTCGACGGCGGTGGTCAGGTGCTGCCGGCGGCGCACGACCGCCGCCTGCGCCTCGGTGGCCGCGTGGTAGCCGCGGACGGCCTCGGTGATCTCGGCGAGGTACCGCGCGCGCTGGGCGGGGACGACGCTGGTCAAACCGGACGACGCCCTGACGTCGACCCGCGGCAGGACGCCGGCGCCCGCGGGCAGCCCCTTCCCGACGAGCAGGCCCAGCAGGTGCTGGTAGAGCGCGGTCACGCCGTCGTCGTTGAACCGGGCGGCGCTGGTGCCGAAGACCGGCATGTCCTCCCAGGGCTGCCCGAAGGCCTCGCGGTTGCGCACCATCTGCCGGGCGACGTCCCGCCGGGCGTCCTCGGCCCCGCGCCGCTCGTACTTGTTGATCGCGACGACGTCGGCGAAGTCGAGCATGTCGATCTTCTCCAGCTGCGACGCGGCGCCGAACTCCGGCGTCATCACGTACAGCGCGACGTCGGAGAACGGCACGATCCCGGCGTCGCCCTGCCCGATGCCCGGCGTCTCGACGATCACCAGGTCGAAGCCGGCGGCCTTGACCGCGCACAGCACGTCGTCCAGGCGCTCGGGGGTCTCCGCGCCCGCGCTGCGGGTGGCCATCGAGCGGAAGAAGGTGTGGCTGCCCTCGCCGGTCTCCAGCGCGTTCATCCGGATCCGGTCACCGAGCAGCGCCCCGCCGCCGCGGCGCCGGGTCGGGTCGATCGCCAGGACGGCGACGCGCAGCTTGTCCTCCTGGTCGGTGCGCAGCCGGCGCAGCAGCTCGTCGGTGAGCGAGGACTTGCCCGAGCCGCCGGTCCCGGTGATGCCGAGGACCGGCACCGTCCGGCCCTCGGCCGCCTGACGCACCCGGGTCGCGAGCTCGGGGTCGCGACCGGCCTCGAGCACGGTGATGGCGCGGGCCAGGGCGGCGGGGTCGCCGGTGAGCAGGGCGTCGAGGTCCGGGCCGTGCTCGGTCAGGTCGACGTCGCACTCGCGGATCAGCTCGTTGATCATCCCAGGCAGGCCGAGGCGCTGACCGTCCTCGGGGCTGAAGATCCGCACGCCCCGCTCCCGCAGCGCGGCGATCTCCTCGGGCACGATCACGCCCCCGCCGCCGCCGAAGACCTTCACGTGCCCGGCGCCGGCCTCGGCCAGCCGCTCCACCAGGTAGCCGAAGTACTCGACGTGCCCACCCTGGTAGGAGGAGATCGCCACCCCCTGCACGTCCTCCTCCAGCGCCGCGCGGACGACGCTGTCGACGCTGCGGTCGTGCCCGAGGTGGACCACCTCGGCGCCCTGGCTCTGCAGCAGCCGGCGCATCACGTTGATGGCCGCGTCGTGGCCGTCGAACAGGCTCGCCGCGGTGACGAAGCGGACCGGGCGGGTGGGGACGTGCAGGTCGGACGGCATGTCGCTCCCAGCGTCGGACGCGCGACTGACCCGCGCCGATTTAGTTGGACGTCCTAGTATCTCCCGGCAGGGGCGCCCTGTCCACGGTCACCGCAGAAGGGCGGGCGGGGCAGCGTCGTCCCACGGACCGTCGTCGAGCGGGCGCTGGAACCAGGTGACGTCGTGCCAGCGACCGAGCTTCCAGCCGACCCGGCGGTAGGTGCCGACCGGCTCGAAGCCGATCGCCGTGTGCAGGCCGACGCTGGCGTCGTTGGGCAGCGCGACCCCGGCCAGCGCGGTGCGGAAGCCGCGGGCGGCCAGCCGGTCGAGCAGCGCGGTGTAGAGCGCGCGGCCGGCGCCGGTGCGGCGGCGTCCGGTCTCGGTGTAGACGCTCACCGACGTCGACCAGTCGTAGGCGGCGCGGGGGTTGAACGGCCCGCCGTACGCATAGCCGACGACCCGGCCGCCGTCCTCGAGGACCACCCAGGCGTGGCGGGCGAGCGCGGCGGCGATCCGGCCGGCCACCTCCGCGGCCGTCGGCGGCTCCAGCTCGAAGGAGACGGCGGAGTCGCGGACGTAGGGCTCGTAGATGCGGGCGCACGCCGCGGCGTCCTCGACCGTCGCGTCCCTGACCAGCCGGCTCTCCGCCACCCGGCCATGGTGCACGGCGTCAGGGGTACGCGGCGTGCACGCCGTCGATCGACCACATCGCCTCCGCGCCGACGGCCGCGCGCAGGTCGCGGAAGTACTCGGCGAGCGCCCGCTCGTGGGTCAGCTGCCCGGCCAGCAGCTCCCGGGCGCCGGCGACCAGGCGGTCGAGGTCCTCCCGCACCCGGGCGCGGGTCATGCTCGGCGTCCGCGGGCCGTCGTCCCCGTCGAGGACGACGGCCGCCGGGTCGAACTGGCTGAACGCCGGATACCTGGCCGGATCGGGCAGCACCGACCGGAACGGCACGCCGGCGTTCGCCCAGTACTCGAACCAGCGCCCGCCCGAGAGCGCCAGCCACGGCGTGCCGACGGCGAGCGCGGCCATCCCGAAGCCCGAGTGCGGGGCGAGCAGGACGTCGCAGGCCTCGACCACGGCCAGCTGCTCGGCGAGGGGGACGTCCACGCAGTCCACGGGGCGCGACCGGTGCGCCAGCAACGCGTCGACGTCCTCCCGCCGCCAGGAGGTGGAGCTGCGCTCGTCGCGGGCCAGCCGGCCGACCAGGACGAGCTGCAGGTCGGGGACGGCGTCGGTCAGAGCGTCGAGCACCAGCAGCCAGGAGGCGACCGAGGGGTACAGGGACGGCTCGCTGGACCCGGCGGGGAGGACGGCGATCCGCGGGCGCGCCTCGTCGCCGACCCGGCGGGGAGCCGCGGCCCGGGCGGCGGCGGGGAGGTGGAGGCGCACCGGCTGGTGCGGGAGGTACCCGACCCGGTCGGCGCCGACGACCGAGCGGCCCCGCCCTGCGCGCAGGTGTGCGTCGGAGGCGGCGTAGTGGTCGCGCATCCCCGGGAAGAGGTCGAGCTGGAAGGGCTGGTGGCGGCGGGTGTCGTCGACCACCCAGTCCCAGTCGCGGGGGACGGCGGCCAGCCGCCGGGCGGCGGCCGGGTCGGCCTCGAGGAACGGCCCGTCGACGGGGAAGACCGCCGACACCGCCGGGCACCAGGTGGCCAGCTCGGTCGGGGTGGCCGCGTTGAGCAGCACCGACACCTCGCGCCCGGGCACGGCGGCGGCGTGCCCGACGCAGTACTGCAGCGCCTCCAGGGCGTGGCCCAGCTGCTGGGCGTAGAAGAAGTCGACGAGCAGGCGGTCGGTCATCGCCGTCAGCGTCGCAGCGGCCGCAACCGGGTTCTCCGGCCGCGCCCGTAGCGTGGGCGACGTGCGCCCCGGGCCCGGATCCCCCCAGCCGGAGCCGGAGAGCCCGCCGACCGGCCGACCGTGGCTGCGGCTCGCCGTCCTGGGGGTGCTCCTGGCCGCGGCCACCGTGGTGGCGCTGACGGTGGAGCGGCCCGGCGTCCCGGCGCTGCAGGCCTGGCTCCACCACGCGGGCCCCCTCGGCTGGGCCACCGTCGTCCTGGGGGTGTCCGCGGCGCTGATGACCCCGGTCCCCCGGACGGCGCTGTCGGTGCTGCTCGGCGCCGCGGCCGGGTTCCCGGCGGGGCTCGCGGTGGCCGTGCTCGCCGGCTGGTTCGGCGGCATGGGCGGGTTCGCCCTCGGCCGGTACCTGGGTCGCGACGCCGTCGCCCGGCTCACCGGCCCGCGGCTGGCACGCGCCGACCGGCTGTTCCGGCACCGCGGCTTCCTCGCCGTCGTGCTGGCGCGGCTGAGCCCGGTGCCCTTCTGGATCGTCAGCTACGCCGCCGGCCTGTCGAGCATCCCGTGGCTGCCGGCCACGCTCGGCACCGTCGTCGGGGTCGTGCCGGGAGCGGTGCTGCACGTCGGCATCGGCGCCTCCGTGGTCGGCTGGCTCTAGCCCCTCGTCCGGGTCACCTCCGTCGTGTCCGGTTCGCACAAGGGGTGCTTGCTGTCACAATGGTGAACAACAGGTGAACGAGAGGTGGCTGTCATGCGTGTCAACCCGTGTCCGCAGGTGCGTTGGGTCCCCGTCGTGGACAGCGCCGGCCACCGGCACATGGAGATGCGCTGGACCGTGCCCGCCAAGCCGACGGTGCAGCCGACCGCCACTCCGACCACGCTCCGCGCCGCCTGACCCGGCCCCTCGCGCCCGCCCCGCCGCACCCCTGTGATCGGCGGGGCTCCGTGGCGTCTTGACGCGGCCCGCAGGACCGCCGCACCGCCGAAGCGTCCGGGACGGCACGACGACCGACGTCCCGGAGGTCACCGGGGACGAAGCCGAGCGCCGCCGCGCACGCCGACGTCCGACCTGCTCAGAGCAGCCCGCCGGCCCGCAGGTTGAGCGCCAGCAGCAGCGTGACGAGGACCGTGCCGCCGAGGGTGGCCGCCGCCAGCAGCACCCGGCGCACACTCCATCGCTGCACCCGGATCGAGGGGTGCGGCGGCAGCATCGCGCGGAGGTCCTCGACCAGGTCGCCATCGGCGTCGGCCAGCCTGCGGCCGAGCTGCCGCGGGATGGTCATCGAGCTGGTCGCGGCGAGCGCCTCGGCGAGCTCCTCGGGGGTGAAGAACGCCTGCGCCCGCTCGATGACGCGGCGGGGTCCGGCGGCCAGCGCCAGGGTGAGCACCATGTTGGCCAGGTCGACCGCCTGGCGCCACCGCGACGGGCGGAGTTGCCCGAACGAGACGTCGACGAGGTACACGCGGCTGCCGCGGGCCAGCACGTTCGAGGGCTTGACGTCGCGGTGGGCGGCACCCACCGCCCACAGCCGGCGCACCTGCCGGAGGGCGTCGTCGACGACCGCGTCGTCCACACCGGAGTGGAGGACCTCGACCGCGTCGGGGACCAGCTCGGTCACCAGCAGGTACTCCCTCCCGGGCACGACCTCGACCACGCCCACCGGCTCGGGGACCCGGACGCCGCCGTCCCGGAGGAGACGGAGCATGTAGTCCTCGTGCTCCACCAGCCGGCGCACCGAGGAGAACGGCGCCTCGTCCTCCAGCCGGCCGTATCGGAGGACGCGGGCCCACTTGTACCAGCGGTCCGAGCGCAGGTGGGTCCTGGCGTAGAGCTTGCCGAACAGGTACTCCGGCGGACCCTCGGCCAGGCGCAGCCGGCACGGGGTGGACCCGGCGGAGCCGCCGAGGCGGTAGGGCCGGATCTCGTCCAGCTCGATCCCGAGCTGGTCCCGGACGGCGGCGCGGATCCGCTCGGTCCGCTCCCGGTGGAGCCGCAGGTGGGCCCTGACCTGCCGGCGGTAGGTGACCGGGAACGCGTGCTCCGGCGCGAGCAACCGGAACGCCAGAGCCGCCGCGGCACAGCCGACGACCGCGCTGAGAACCGCATCCGGGGCGGTGTCGAGCAGCAGCGCCACGCGGACCGTCGCCAGACCGCCGACCAGGCCGACGACGACGAGCCAGCCCCAGCGGCGCGCCGGTCCCGACGGGGTCAGGACGAACAGGCTGCCGGTGGCCACCGTGGCCAGCACGATCACCGGCCAGGCCGGGAGGATGATGCCGACCGCGGACCCGGTCACGCTGTCCCGGACGTCACGGATCAGCGCCGCGTCGCCCGCGGCGACCTGCGCGGTCGCGGCCATGAGCGAGATGCTGCCGACGTAGACGAGCAGGTGCCGCCACCGCGCCGTCCACCCCAGCACGAGCACGGTCGGGATCCACAGCACGCGGTACCCGAGCACCGCGCCGGCCCCGCCCAGGTCGGTGGCCCACTCGGGCGGCCGGCCCAGTGGTGCGAGGGCGTCCCGGACGCCCTGGGCGAGGCCGGCCAGGGCACGGGCCCATCCGCCCCCCAGCGCCAGCAGCACCACGGCGACGACGAGCGCCGCCGTCCACGCCCAGGTACCGGGAGGCGGCCGCCAGGGGCGGGGCCGGTCGCCGTCCGAGGGGCGGCGGTAGCGGTCCTCGTCCGGCCAGGCCGGTCTCCGCGCGCCGGTGACCGGGGCGAGGGTCCGCCCGGGAGGCGTCCCGTCGGCCACCGGCCCGGCCTCCGCTCCCGCCGCCGCGTCGCCGGTCACCGCGCCATGCTCCCCCCTGCACGGGCCGGAGCGCGGGCGCGGCGACGTCCCCGTGCCGGGCCGAGGCCTCGAGCTCGCGTTCCGCGGTCCGTGTGGCAGGCCGACCGGGGTTCCTGCAGCGCGGTCGAGTGGAGCAGGCTGACCGGACCGACCGGTCGACGACGGGAGGACGCCGCGATGGCACAGCGCCGGCGGAGCGAGCTCAGCCCCTGGCGACGGACCGGCCCGGTGGCTGTGGGCGCGGTCCGGCCGGCCCTGGCGTCTCCGCGTGGACCGAGCTGAGCCGCCGCCGTCCGGCCAGAGTGGCCGGGCGCACGGGCGTGTGGGCTGCGGTGGTCGCGGTCGACCGGGTCGGCCCGCCGGCGTACCCGCGCCGGGGTCGCGGGTGCCGAGGGTCCGCGGGACCCCGGGCACCCCGGCCCGGACCGTGAGACCCGGCACCCGCCGGCCCGCGGCCGTGTGGACCCGCCGCACGACCTCGCGCGTCACCGCCCACGCCGAGCCGACTCCCGGCTCGACTCGGCCGGATCCCCTGCCGGTGCAGCGGCACCCGGTCGACCTGGTGCGCACGGGGTTGGGACTGTCCATCCTCGGGCTGGGCCTCCTCGTCGCCCAGCGGGGCGTGCTGCCGGTCGTCGAGCGGGACGTGTTCCAGCTGGTGAACGACCTTCCGGCGGCCGTCTTCCCGGTCGTCTGGGCGGTCATGCAGCTGGGCAACGCAGCCACGGTCCCGGCCGTCGCATCCGTGGCCGCGCTCACCCGCCGGTTCCGGATGGCACGCGACCTGCTGGTCTCCGGCGTCCTCGCCTACCTGGCGGCCGACCTGGTGAAGCGCGTGGTGCAGCGGGAGCGCCCCATCGGGCTCGTCGTCGAGGTGCACTTCCCCGAGGGGCCGGTCGAGGGCCTCGGGTTCGTCTCCGGCCACTCAGCGGTCGCCGCGGCGCTGGCCACCGCCGCCGCCCCGTACCTGTCCCGTAGGGGCCGCCGCTGGGCGTGGGCGCTGGCGTGGACGGTGGCCCTGGCCCGCATCTACGTCGGCGCGCACCTGCCCCTGGACGTCGTCTGCGGGGTGGGCCTCGGGTGGGCGATCGGCTCGCTGGTGCACTGGGTGTTCGGCGTGCCACGGCGGGACGTGCCGGCCGCCCGGGTCGAACAGCTGCTCGAGCGGTTCGGCCTGCGGGTCCACGACCTGCGGCCGGCCACGGTCCGGGCGCGCAGCTCGCACCCGTTCGAGGCCGTCGACGAGCGGGGCGAACGGATCTATGTGAAGTTCCTCGAGCCCGACCGCTCCGAGCGCGACTGGCTGTACCGGCTGTGGCGGCTGCTGGCGGTCCGCGACGTCAAGGACGCCGACGCCGTCGCCCCGCTGGGCCGGCAGGCCGAGCACGAGGCGGTCGCGGCGATGACCGCCCGGGCGCGCGGCGTGTCGACCCCGCCCGTGCTGCTCGCACGCGGCACCGAGCGCGGCGCGGTGGTCGTACAGGAGTACGTGGTCGGCCGGGAGCTCGACGAGTTGCCGGCCGGCGACCTCACAGCGGACCTGCTGGCGCGGGTATGGCAGCAGGTGGCCCTGCTGCGGGCCGCCCGGATCGCCCACCACGACCTGGAGGCGTCCAGCGTCCTGGTGGACGCCGACGGGCGGCCGTGGATCGTCGACTTCGGCAACGCGCAGAACGGGGCGGACGACGACGCGCTGGCCGGTGACGTCGCCGAGCTCATGGCCTCCCTGGCGCTGCGGCTCGACCCCGCGCGCGTCGCGAACTCCGCCGTCGACGGGCTCGGCCCCGACGCCGTCGCCGCGGCCCTGCCCGGGCTGACGCCGATGAGCCTGTCGGCGGTCACCCGGGCCCGGATCCGGAAGGACCGCGCCCGGCTGGACCTGCTGCGCGACACGATCCGCCGCCGGCTGGACCTGCCCGACCCCGATCGGCCCGAGTACGGACCGCCCGGGGCCGCCGCGCGGCTGGCCGTGGCCGCCGGGTCGGCCCTCGTGCTCGTCGGCGTGCCGCTGCTGGCCGGCGCTCCCGCGCTGCTGGAGTCGGTCGAGCGCGGCGGGTGGCGCTGGCTGGGCGCGGCGCTCGCGCTGGTCGTCCTGGCCCGCGCGGCGACCGCGGCCGCGGCGCTGCTGACCGTCGACCGCCGGCTGGCGCTAGGCCGCACCTACGGCGCGACCATGGCGGCCGACGCCGCGTCGCTGCTGCACGGCGGCGAGGGGTGGCGCCGGTCGGCCGCTCGGTTCCTCGAGCGCGCCGGGGTGTCGCCGGAGGAGTCGCGCCGGGCGGTGGACCGGTTCGTCGCCGGCGCGATCGTCGCCGCGGTACTCGTCGCCGTCGTCACGCTGGTGCTGGCACGGGTGGAGGGGCATCTCGGCGGCTGGCGGACCCCCGAGGCGCTGGTGCCCGCTGTCGCCCTCGGGCTCGGCGCCTGGGTGCTGGTGCTGACCGGCCAGTGGCTCGCCCGCCGGGCCGACACCGGCCCGCACGTCCGCCGCCAGGTCGCCCGGGTGCTGCGCAGGGGGCTCACCTCCCCCCGCCGGACCCCGTGGCTGTGGGGCGCGCAGCTGGGCTGGACGGTCACGGGGGTGGCGCTGGAGGGCGCGGCCCTCGCCGCCGCGGTACACGCCGTGGGCGGATCGGTGCCTCTGCTGGCGACCGCGGCGGTGTACGGCGCGCTGCACCTGCTGTGGTCGGTGCTGCCGGCGACCGGCGCACCCGGCGCCGCCGAGGTCGCCCTCGTCCTCGCGCTGACCACGCTGGGAGCACCGCTGGCCGGCGCCTGCGCCGCCGCGCTCGTCTTCCGGTTGCTGGTGTTCTGGATCCCGGCCCTGGTCGGCGCGCTGTTGTCGGCTCGCTTCGAGCACCGCCTCGGCGCATGAGCACCGGACCGCCCGTCCGGCGGTGGGGCACCGTCCGGCGCGTCCTCACCGGCCCCGTGGGGCGGACCGCTCTCACCGTGGGCGTGGTGGTCGCGGTCTTCGCCGGCCTGCTGCCGCGGATCGCCGACTACTCCGCGGCCTGGGACCTCGTGCGCGGCCTGACGGCGGCGGAGGCCGCCGGCCTCGGGGCCGTCGCGCTGGTCAACCT
>DATIMX010000638.1:0-9582 GCA_035474935.1 Geodermatophilus sp.
ACGGCACGGAGCACCTCCGGACGCGCCGCCCACCGCTCCGCCGACATCGCGCCCCGCTCACCCTGGGCCCGGTCCGCCGACGCCGGCCGGGAGGCGGCGAACGCCGCCACCGCCCGCGCCCGGACCGCCGTCTGCCGGGAGATCTCCCGATCCGCGGCCTGCACCGCCCCCAGCGGACCCGACGCCCAGCCGACGGTGGGCGCAGCAGCACCCAGGGTGCTGCCGGCCATCCCGTCGTCCACGTGTTCGATCATACGTTCGAGCGCATGCGCAGCGCAAGCTGAATCCGCAGGCCAGAGCGGCGTCCCTGGCCGGCAACCCGGCGTGCACCGACGGTGACGCAGGTCTCCCCGACGGCGGGAAGCTCTCCGCATATCGTTGCGTAATACAACCTGTAGCGGCGGCCAAGAGAACTGCCGACCGCCTCCCTGGTACCTGCGCACGGCCGGCGGCCGTCATCCGCGAAGGACACTGCATGAGCACCACCCACCGGGCCACGAGGCCTGTCGCCGTCGAGTCCGCCATGACGCGCCGCGAGACGCTCGAGGCGCTGAGCGGCCTGCTGATGGCCCTCTTCGTCGGCCTGCTGAGCACCACGATCGTCGCGAACGCGCTGCCGACGATCACCGCGAAGCTCGAGGGCACCCAGTCGCAGTACACCTGGGTCGTCACCGCGGCCCTGCTGGCGGCCACGGCGTCGACCCCCATCTGGGGCAAGCTCGCCGACCTCTACAGCAAGAAGCTGCTGGTGCAGCTCGCGATCGTCGTCTTCGTCATCGGCTCCGCGCTCTGCGGCCTCACCCAGTCGATGGGCATGCTCATCGGGTTCCGCGTGCTCCAGGGCATCGGGATGGGCGGCCTGCAGTCCCTGGTCCAGGTCGTGATCGGGGCGATGATCCCGCCACGGGAGCGGGGCAAGTACTCGGGCTACCTGGGCGCGGTCATGGCCGTGGCCACCGTGGGCGGCCCGCTGCTCGGCGGCGTCATCGTCGACACCTCGTGGCTCGGCTGGCGCTGGACCTTCTACGCCTGCGTGCCGCTGGCCCTCATCGCCCTCGTGCTGCTGCAGAAGACGCTGCACCTGCCGACCGTGCGCCGGCCGGTGAGCATCGACTGGCTGGGTGCCACGCTCGTCACCGCCGCGGTCAGCGACCTGCTCATCTGGGTCACCTTCGCCGGCAACGAGTTCGACTGGGTCTCCTGGCAGTCGGCGGTCATGGCCGGCGGCGGCCTCGTCGCCCTGCTGCTCACCGTGCTCGTCGAGAGCCGGGTGCGGGAGCCGATCATCCCGCTGCCCATCGTGCGGGACCGGACCACCGCGCTGGCGATCATCGCCTCGATCGCGGTCGGCGTCGGGATGTTCGGCGCCTCGGTCTTCTTCGGCCAGTACTTCCAGATCGCCCGCGGCTGGTCGCCGACCAAGGCCGGGCTGGCGACCATCCCGATGATCGGCGCGCTGCTGGTCTCCTCCACGGTGTCCGGCCAGCTCGTCACCCGGTTCGGGAAGTGGAAGGTCTACCTGGTCGCCGGCACGATCCTGCTGGTTGCCGGCATGGGCCTGCTCGGCACGATCGACCACGAGACCGACTACGCGGTGATGGCCGCCTACATGGCGCTGCTCGGCCTCGGCGTCGGCATGACCATGCAGAACCTGGTGCTGGCGGTGCAGAACACCGTCGACCTGCGCGACATCGGCGCCGCGACCTCCGTGGTCACCTTCTTCCGCTCGATGGGCGGTGCCGCCGGCGTCTCGGTCCTGGGCTCGATCGCCGCCAACCGGGTCAGCGACCGGGTGGCCGAGGGCCTGGTGGCGATGGGCCTGCCCGCACCGCAGGGCGGCGGTTCGGAGTCCCTGGACCTGGCCGGCCTCCCCGCCCCGGTGCAGAGCCTGGTCCGGGCCGTCTACGGCGACGTCATCGGCGACGTGTTCGTCATCGCGGCGGTCATCTCCGCGGTCGCGGTGCTCGCCGTCCTGTTCATCAAGGAGGTGCCGCTGCGCCGCAGCAACGCCCCCGGCGAGGCCGCTCCCGCGGCCGCCGCTCCGGCCGCCGGCGCCGAGGCCCCTCGGGAGGCCCCTCGCGCGCCGCAGACGCAGCCCGTTCCCCTGGCCGCCGCCGCGAGCGCGAACGGCGGGGTGCCCAGCGCCAACGGCAACGGGCACTCCGCGGACGGACGGCTGGTGCTGGGCCGGGTGCTGCGCGGCGACGGCCGGCCGCTGGCCGGCGCGTCGGTCACGCTGGCCGACGTCACCGGGCGGCAGGTGGACCGCGCCAGCTCGGGGGACGACGGCGGCTACCGCCTGCGGCCGGCGACCGGCGGCACCTACCTGCTCATCGCCGCCGCGCCACAGCTGGCCCCGAACGCCGCCATGGTCGCCGTGGCCGACTCCGCCGTGCACCGGGACGTCGTCCTGGCCGGCAGCGGCGAGATCCGCGGCACCGTGTGCGGAGCGACCGGCGGGCCGCTGCCCGGGGCGCTGGTCACCCTGACCGACGTCCAGGGCGAGGTGGTGGCGAGCACCACGACCACCGCCGACGGGGCGTTCACCCTCGGCGAGCTGCTGGCCGGGGCCTACACCCTGACCGCCCAGGCGCCGGGGCACCAGCCGGTCGCCGGCACCGTCGAGCTGCCCGACGGCGGCACCGTCGTCCGGGACCTCGTCCTCGTCGGCGGCGCCCGGCTCAGCGGCAGGGTCCGTGCCGCCAGCGATCGGCGTCCGCTGCCGGAGGC
Organism: Geodermatophilus sp.; assembly: GCA_035474935.1. Classification (GTDB taxonomy): domain Bacteria; phylum Actinomycetota; class Actinomycetes; order Mycobacteriales; family Geodermatophilaceae; genus Geodermatophilus. The sequence goes on from DATIMX010000638.1 coordinate 2,731, forward strand.
GACGGTCACGCTGCTCGACGAGGCGGGCAACGTGCTGGCCACGACCCGCACCGGAGGGGACGGCGGCTACGCCTTCGCCGACCTGCTGCCCGGCGACTACACGGTCACCGCGAGCGGCTTCGCCCCGGTGGCCGAGGCGCTGCGGCTGCCCGCCGGGGCCGAGGTGGCGCACGACATGACGCTGGGAGCGCTGCGGTGAGCTCCGGTCAGCTGGAGGTCCGGGACGCCGTCACGGGAACGGTCCTCGGCCGGGACGGCGAGCCGCTGGAGGCGGCCACGGTGACGCTCGTGGACGGCACCGGCCGGCAGCTCGGCCGGGCCGCCGTGGACGGCGCGGGCCGCTTCGCCGTCCCGGTCTCCGTGCCGGGGACGGCGACGGTCATCGTGGCCGCCCCCGGCTGCGTCCCGGTCGCGCGCACCGTGGCCACCGGACCGGCCGGCACCGACCTCGGGCTGCTCGTGCTGAGCCGCCCCGGCGACTCCGGCACCCCGCGGCCCGGCCGGTGGGTCATCGACCCGGCGCACTCCACGATCGAGGTCACCGCCCGGCACCTGGCCCTCTCGACGGTGCACGGTCGCTTCCGCACGTTCTCCGGCGAGATCGTGGTGGCCGAGCCGCTCGAGCGCTCGCGGTGCGAGGCGGTGATCGACGCGGCCAGCATCGACACCGCCAACGACCAGCGCGACGCGCACCTGCGCTCGGCGGACTTCCTCGACGTCGCACGGTTCCCCGAGATCCGCTACACCGGCACCGCGGTCGAGCCCGCGGGGCCGGGCCGCTGGACCGTGCACGGCCGGCTGGACCTCGCCGGCACCGCCCGCGACGTGCCGCTGGAGCTGCGCTACGGCGGCACCCGCCCCGATCCGTGGGGCGGCGTCCGGGCGGGCTTCACGGCCACCGCCCGGCTCGACCGCGAGGACTTCCGGATGAACTGGAACCAGGCCGTCGAGCTGGGCCTCTCCCTCGTCGGCACGCACCTGCTCGTCGAGCTCGAGATCCAGGCCGTGCTGGCCGGCTGACGCACTCGACCCCACCGCGCCGAAGGAGGCGAACCGATGCCGGACGCAGACGACGACCTGCGTCAGGACCTCGCCGGGGTCGTCCTCGCGGAGCTCCGCGCCGGCCGGACCCGGCTCAGCCCGCCGGCAGTGGCCGCCCTGCGCATCCTGGGCGGCGACCCGCGGCGGTCCCCCGAGCCGCGGCCGGCGCACCGCGGCCGGCTCACCCTGGCGGCCGGGGCGGCAGCCGCGGTGATCGCCGGCGGGGCCGTCCTGGCCGGCACCGCGGGCGACCAGCAGTCCGCACCGGCCGGTACCGGGCCCGCCGCCACGGCCGCGGCGCCGAGCGGCACGACCGAGCCGGCCGCTGCGGCGCCAACCGGCGCGACCGGGCCGCCTGGCGGGCCGGGAGCCCCTGCGCCCGTGACGGCTGCCGCCGCTGCCGGACGACCGGGGGGCGCTGGACCGGTCGTGCCCACCGCACCGTCCACCCCGCGACCGCAGCCCGCAGCCGCCGCCGCGCCCGCGGACGCCCCGGCCGGAGCGCCGGCTGCCCAGCTCGCCACCCCGGCTGCCATCGCGACGCCGCCCACCCCGGTTCCCGAGGCGCAGTCGGCGGCGGCACCCGCCGAGCCGTCGTCGTCCCCCGCAGGACCGGCGCCCTCCGCGCCCGGCACCCCGGGGTCCACTCCCGCGGCGCCGACGGCGACGCCGTCCGCAGGCCCGGCCGCGCCGTCCTCCGCGGCGTCGGCGTCCCCCTGCCCCGAGGACCGGCCCCACCGGACCGGCGGGCGCCATGGCTGAGGAGGCCGCGCCGCAGCGACCGGCGTTCGAGCTCGGCACCGACGGCCCGTCCGTGGTGGTCGTGGGCTTCGACGGGTCGCCGCCCTCGGTGCGGGCCGGCGCGTACGCCGCGGGGGTCGCCCGCCGCGAGCGCGCCCGGCTGGTGGTGGTCCACGTCGAGACCCCGCCGGTGATGGCCCTGCTCTCCCCCGACCAGCCGTGGCCGATCCAGGAGACGATGGCGCAGCGGACCGCCGACCTGCGCACCCAGGTGGAGGACGACGCCGCGCACGCCGGGGTCCGCGCCGAGTTCGTCGCCGTGCGCGGCGAGCCCGCAGCAGGGCTGTGCCGCCTGGCCACGCAGCTGCGGGCCGACCTCGTCGTGGTCGGGGCCTCGGCCCGGGTGGGGCACCGCCTCCTCGGGTCGCTGGGCAACCGCCTGGTGCGCAGCGGCCGCTGGCCGGTCGTGGTCGTCCCCTGACGGGAACCCCGGGCGACCGACCGGCGCGGGGCCCGGCCTCGCTTGTGCCGGTCGGTGCACCCTCCTAGCCTCCTGCCCCGGGACCCCCGTACCCGGGAACACCGAGGCCAGGAGGCTGCGATGAAGAAGCTCATCAACGACCCCGCGGACGTCGTCCCCGAGGCGTTGCGCGGTCTGGCCCTGGCCCACCCCGAGCTGCGGGTCGACCACGAGAACCGCGTCGTCTTCCGGGCCGACGCGCCGGTGCAGGGCAAGGTCGGCCTGGTCTCCGGCGGCGGCTCGGGGCACGAGCCGATGCACGCCGGGTTCGTCGGGACGGGGATGCTCGACGCGGCCTGCGCCGGGGAGGTGTTCACCTCGCCGGTCCCCGACCAGGTGGTGGCGGCGACCCGCGGCGTCGACGGCGGCGCCGGGGTGCTGCACATCGTGAAGAACTACACCGGCGACGTCATGAACTTCGAGATGGCGGCGGAGCTGGTGGCCGCCGAGTCCGACACCGAGGTCGTCGTGGTGGTCACCGACGACGACGTCGCCGTCCAGGACAGCCTCTACACCGCCGGACGGCGGGGCGTCGGCGTCACCGTCCTCGTCGAGAAGCTGGCCGGCGCCGCGGCCGAGGAGGGCCGGTCGCTGGCGCAGGTCGCCGACATCGCGAAGCGGGTCAACGCCAACGGCCGCAGCATGGGCATGGCGCTCACCTCGTGCACGGTGCCCGCGGCGGGGCGGCCCACCTTCGACCTGCCGGACGACGAGATGGAGATCGGCATCGGGATCCACGGCGAGCCCGGCCGCCGCCGCGTCCCGCTGGCGCCGGCGCGGGAGGTCGCCGAGATGCTCCTCGAGCCGGTCCTCGCCGACCTGGACATGACCGGCGGCGACGGGGTGATCGCCTTCGTCAACGGCATGGGCGGCACCCCGCTGCTCGAGCTCTACCTGATGTACGCCGAGGTGGTCGCCGTCCTGGAGAAGGCCGGGGTCGGGGTCGCCCGCAACCTCGTCGGCTCGTACATGACCAGCCTGGACATGGCCGGCTGCTCGGTCACCCTGCTCAAGGCCGACGACGAGCTGCTGCGGCTGTGGGACGCCCCCGTGCGCACCCCGTCCCTGCGCTGGGGCGCATGAGCGCCGTCGACGCCGCCGCGCTCACCGCCTGGGTCGGGGAGTTCGCCCGGCTGGTGCACGAGCAGCGCGACGCGCTCACCCAGCTCGACGCCGCCATCGGCGACGCCGACCACGGCGCCAACCTCGACCGCGGGATGACCGCCGCCGTCGCCGCCCTCGAGGCCACCCCCTCGGACGACCCCGCCGCCGTCCTCAAGACCGTCGCGACGACGCTGATCAAGACGGTCGGCGGCGCCAGCGGACCGCTCTACGGCACCTTCTTCCTGCGTGCCGCCGGCGCCCTGGACGGGGACGACGGCCGCGCCCTCGCGGCCGCGGTGCGCGCCGGGTACGACGGCGTCGTCGCACGCGGCAAGGCCGAGCGCGGCGACAAGACGATGCTCGACGCGCTCGGCCCGGCGTGCGACGCGCTCGACGAGGCGGTCGGCTCGGGCAAGCCGCTGGCCGAGGCCCTGGGCACGGCCGCGCAGGCGGCCGCGGCCGGGCGCGACGCGACCGAGCCGCTGATCGCCCGCAAGGGCCGGGCCAGCTACCTCGGCGAGCGCAGCGCCGGCCACGTGGACCCCGGCGCGGCCTCGGCGACGCTGCTGGTGCAGGCCGCCGCCACCGCGCTGGCCGGCGAGGGCTGAGCGGTGCCGGTCGGACTGGTGGTCGTGTCGCACAGCCGCGCCCTCGCCGACGCCGCGGTGGAGCTCGCCCGGGGCATGCTGCCCGGCCGCGAGCTCGCCGTCGGCGTGGCGGCCGGGGACGTCGACGGCGGCCTCGGCACCGACGCGACGGCGATCGCCGACGCGGTCACCGCGGCCGACAGCGGGGACGGCGTCGTCGTCCTCATGGACCTCGGCAGTGCCGTCCTCTCCGCCGAGACCGCGCTGGAGCTGCTGGACGACGACGTCCGCGAGCGGGTGGTCCTCTCCCCCGCTCCCCTGGTCGAGGGTCTCGTCGGCGCGGCGGTCACCGCGGCCGCGGGCGCCGACCGGGACCGGGTCGCCGCCGAGGCGCTGCGCGGACTGGCGCCGAAGCAGGCACACCTCGGCGAGCCGGCCGGCGAGGGCTGACCCCGCCGGCCGGGACCCCCGGTGCCGGACGACCGGCCTACGGACGGATCTCGTAGACCACGTTGAACGGGGTCTGCGTCGCCCGCCGGAACCGGGTGAAGCCCGCCTCCGCCGCGACCTGGCGGATGGCGGCCTCACCGGCCTGGGCACCGAGTGCGTAGCCGCCCGGCTGGGAGAGCGCATTGGGGACGCACAGGAACGTGGAGCCGTTGTAGTACAGCCGTCCCACCGGGTTGAGGTTGTCCTCGACCGCATCGCCGGCGAACGGCTCGACGAGCAGCCACGTGCCGTCGGGTGCCAGCGCCTCGCGCACCCGGCGTGCGGCACTCACCGGGTCCCCCATGTCGTGCAGGCAGTCGAACATCGTCACCAGGTCGTGGTCGCTGCCGGAGAAGGTCTGCGCGCAGGCCACCTCGAAGCTGACCCGGTCGCCGACCCCGGCGTCGGCGGCCTTCTTGCGCGCCAGGTCGACCGACGCGGCGTGCGAGTCCGAGCCGACGAAGAGGTCGGTGCCGGTCGCGAACGCGCCGACTCCCAGGGCCGCCACCGGCGTCGCCGTTCCGCGGCCCGGCTCCGGCGCGGGGGCCACCCGCATCCCTGCACCCACCGGTCCACCGACCATCTCGTCCTCCGCCTCCCGAGGTGTCCTGAGGGTGGCGGCGCCCCCTCGCAGCGATCTGTCACGCGGCTGACACCCCTACGACAGCGCTGCGCCACCGGCACCGCGGCGGTGTCGGTCCCGGCTGCGACCATGGCGCCGTGCTGTTCGCCGACGTCGTCGCCGCCTCCGCCGCGGTGGCGGCCACCCGCTCGCGCACGGCCAAGGCCACGGCCATCGCCGACCTGCTGCGCCGCGCGGACGGCGACGAGGTGCGGCCGGTTCCCGCGTGGCTGGCCGGCGATCCCCTGCAGGGCCGGCTCGGGGTCGGCTGGCGCACCCTCGGCCGCCTCGCGCACGACCCGGCAGCCGCGCCGCAGCTGACCGTCCCCGACGTCGACCGCGCGCTCACCGAGCTGGCCGGGACGACGGGCACCGGGTCGGCGGCCAGGCGGGAGGCGCTCCTCGAGCAGCTGTTCACCGCCGCCACCGCCGACGAGCAGCGCTTCCTCGTCCGGCTGCTCACCGGCGAGCTGCGGCAGGGCGCGCTCGAGGGCGTCGTCCTCGACGCGATCGCCGCCGCGGCCGACGTCCCGGCGCCGACCGTCCGCCGCGCCTTCATGCTCTCCGGCAGCTTGGCCGACACCGCCGCCACGGCCCTCGGCGGCGGGACGACGGCGCTGACAGCCGTGCACCTGCAGGTCGGCCGCCCGGTGCGGCCGATGCTGGCCAGCCCCGGTTCCTCGCTGGACGCCGTGCTGGCCGACCTCGGCGACGACGTCACGGTCGAGCACAAGCTGGACGGCGCCCGCATCCAGGTGCACCGCGCCGGCGACGCCGTCCGCGTGTGGACCCGCACCCTGCGCGAGGTGACCGACGGGGTGCCCGAGCTGGTCGCGCAGGTCCGGTCGCTGCCGTGCCGCACCGCCGTCCTCGACGGGGAGACCCTCGCCCTGGACGACGACGGCCGCCCGCGCGCCTTCCAGGACACGATGAGCCGCTTCGGCAGCCAGGCACCGGACGACGGGGAGCCCGACCCCGCCGTCGTCCTCAGCCCGTTCTTCTTCGACCTGCTGCACCTCGACGGCCGCGACCTGCTCGACGAGCCGCTGGCGGTCCGCCTCGACGCGCTGGCGGAGCTGCTGGCCGGCGAGGAGCACGCGCCGCTGCGGATGCCCGGCGTCCGCCGGCCCACGCCCGAGCAGGCCGCCGAGATGCTCGACGGCGCGCTGGGCGCCGGGCACGAGGGCGTGGTGGTCAAGGCGCTGGACGCGCCCTACGCCTCCGGCCGACGCGGGCGGGCCTGGCAGAAGGTCAAGCCGGTGCACACCCTCGATCTGGTCGTGCTGGGCGCCGAGTGGGGGTACGGCCGGCGCTCCGGGAAGCTCTCGAACATCCACCTGGGCGCCCGCGACCCCGACGGCGGCGAGCCGGTGATGATCGGCAAGACGTTCAAGGGCATGACCGACGAGCTGCTGGACTGGCAGACGGCCACCTTCCCCGACCTCGCCCGCGAGCAGCACGAGTGGGGCGTGCTGCTGGAGCCGGAGCTGGTCGTCGAGGTCGCCCTGGACGGCGCCCAGCGCAGCCCGCGCTACCCCGGCGGCGTCGCGCTGCGCTTCGCCCGGGTGGTCCGCTACCGGCCGGACAAGTCCCCGGCCGACGCCGATCCGCTGGATGCCGTCCGCGCGCTGCTCGCCGGCGGCTGAGCGCGGGGGTCCTCACAGCGGTGTGCTGATTGCTTGATGGGTACCGCTGAGGGCATGCGGGCGTACTCGATGGATCTGCGTGAGCGGGTCGTCGCCGCCGTC
>DATIMX010000639.1:0-5423 GCA_035474935.1 Geodermatophilus sp.
CACCCTGCAGGAGGGGCAGTCCTGCTCATGACCGCCGTCCGGCTGCGGGGCGCCCGCATCGGCTACGGCGACGTCACCGTCGTCCAGGGTGTCGACCTCACCGTGGCCGACGGCGAGGCGGTCGCCGTCCTCGGCTCCAACGGGTCGGGCAAGACCACCCTCGCGCGCGGGCTGCTCGGCCTGGCCACCGTCCTCGGCGGCGAAGTGGAGGTCCTCGGCGCCCCGGTCGGACGGCCGCGCGAACGCGGCCGGATCGGCTACGTGCCGCAGCGGCACACGGTCAGCGGCGCGGTCCCGGCGACGGTGCGCGAGGTCGTCGGCGTCGGCCGGTTGGCCCGCCTCGGCCCCTTCGGCCGGCTGCGGCAGGCCGACCGCGCCGCGGTGCAGGACGCCGTCGCCGCGGTCGGGCTGGCCGACCGGCTCGGCGACCCGGTCGCCTCGCTCTCCGGCGGGCAGCAGCGCCGGGTGCTGGTCGCCCGCGCGCTGGCCGCCGAGCCGGAGCTGCTGGTCATGGACGAGCCGACCGCCGGGGTGGACGCCGCGAGTCAGGACGCCCTGGCCGCCGTCCTGGCCGACGTGTCGGCCACCGGCACGACCCTGCTGGTGGTCACGCACGAGACCGCCGCGCTGGCCGGCGTCCTCACCCGCGCGGTCGTCGTCGACCACGGCCGGATCGCCTACGACGGCCCGCTGGCCGGGGCCGCGGCCGACGCCGGGGCCGACGGGCACCACCACCCCGAGGGCACCGGCCTGCCGCCCTCGCGGGGGTACCGCCAGGACCAGCCCCGGGTGACCACGGACGGAGGGCGCTGAGGTGGAGGTCCTGGAGTACGACTTCATGCAGCGGGCGCTGCTGGCCTCGCTGATGGTTGGCCTGGTCGCGCCGGCGGTCGGCGTCTTCCTCGTCCAGCGCCGGTTGTCCCTGCTCGGCGACGGCCTGGGGCACGTGGCGCTCACCGGCGTCGCGATCGGCGTCCTCACCTCCACCGCCCCGGTCGGGACGGCGCTCGTGGCCGCCGTGCTGGGCGCGGTCCTCATCGAGCTGGTCCGCGCCCGCGGCCGCACCAGTGGCGATGTCGCCCTCGCCGTCCTGTTCTACGGCGGCATCGCCGGCGGCGTGGTCCTGCTCAGCCTCGCCCCGCGCGGGCAGGCCACGAACCTCGAGGCCTACCTGTTCGGCGCCATCACCACCACCACGACCGCCGACGTCGCGGTCTTCGGCGTCATCACCGTCGTCGTGCTCGGCCTCGTGTGGCTGCTGGGCAGCCGGCTGTACGCGGTCAGCGACGACGAGGAGTACGCCCGCGCGGTGGGCCTGCCGGTCCTGGCGCTCAACGTCGTGCTCGCCGCCCTGGTCGCGGCCACCGTCGTCCTGTCCATGCGGGTGGTCGGCCTGCTGCTGATCAGCGCGCTGATGATCGTGCCGAGCGCGGTCGCCCAGCAGCTGGCCCGCAGCTTCCGCCAGACGGTGTACCTGGCCTGCGCCATCGGCCTGATCACCAGCGTCGTCGGCACGACCGCCTCCTACTACACCGGCACCCCGTCCGGCGGCACGATCGTGCTGCTGGCGATCGCGCTGTTCCTGCTCGCCACGGCAGCGGTCGCGGTGCGCGAGGCGACCGCCCGCCGCCGGCACCGGCGCCGCGCGGAGGTGCACGCCGCCCACCCGCACGAGCACGGCGCGGGCTGCGGGCACCCGGTGGTGCCGCACGGCGACCACGTCGACTACGACCACGACGGCCACCTGCACGCCCCGCACCGCACCGGCGCGGGGGTGCACTACGACGAGCACGGCGAGCACGCGGCGCCGCCCGCGGGGACGGGGGGACGCCCGTGACCGAGCTCGCGAGGTCACGCACGAGCACAGCACCGTCGGTGATGACGCCGACGAGCGCCACCGAGGAGGCGGCGTGACCGAGGCTCCCCGCCGCCAGACCCGGCAGCGCAGCGCCGTCCTGGCCCTGCTCGACGACCAGGAGGGCTTCCGCACCGCTCAGGACCTGCACGCCCTGCTGCGCGAGCGCGGCGACGCCGTCGGCCTCGCGACGGTCTACCGGGCGCTGCAGGCCCTGGTGGACGACGGCCTGGTCGACGTGCTCCGGAACGAGGGCGAGGCCGCCTACCGGCGCTGCTCGCCGGTGCACCACCACCACCTGGTGTGCCGCTCGTGCGGGCGCACCGTCGAGGTGGCCGACCCGCCGGTCGAGCGCTGGGCGGCGAAGGTGGCCGCCGAGCACGGCTTCGCCGACGTGCAGCACCAGCTCGAGGTGTTCGGCACCTGCGCGGCGTGCGCGGCCACCCCGGTCCAGCAGTAGGCGTCCCACCCGCATCCATCGTCGGGCGGGGCCCGGGACCACACACGGCGACCCGCGTCGAGGCCCACGAGCGCTCGGCCTCGTCCCGATCGCTACGGAGTGACCAGTCCGGTCTGGTAGGCGATGACGACCAGTTGCGCGCGGTCCCGGGCACCGAGTTTCCCCATGGCGTGGCTGACGTGGGTGCGGGCGGTGGCCGGGCTGAGGAAGAGGGCGGCGCCGATCTCGTCGTTGCGCATGCCCTGACCCACGAGCGCCAGGACCTCGCGTTCTCGTTCGGTGAGGACCGCGAGCCGGTGTTCGGCGGCCTCGTCCGCCGTTCGTCGTGCGGTGAACTCGGCGATGAGGCGGCGCGTGACGCGCGGCGCGAGCAGGGACTCCCCGGCGGCGACCACGCGGATGCCGTGCAGGAGCTCGGCCGGTCCGGCGTCCTTGAGCAGGAAGCCGCTGGCGCCGGCCTGCAGGCCCTCGAAGACGTGGGCATCGGTGTCGTACGTCGTCAGGATCAGGACGCGGACCCGCTCGAGTCCCTTCGTGGTGGCGATCTGTCTGGTGGCCTGGATGCCGTCCATCCCCGGCATGCGGATGTCCATGAGCACGACGTCCGGGCGCGCAGCGCGGGCCCGGTCCACGGCCTCGGCACCGGTGGCCGCCTCCCCCACGACCGCGATGTCGTCCTCGGTCTCGAGCAAGAGCCTGAAGCCGGACCGCACCAGCTGCTCGTCGTCGGCGATCAGCACCCTGACCGGGACGTCGTGGTCCGACGCGCCCGCCGTGGTGGTCACGCGTTCACCGTTCGATGCGGTGCCACGGGCAGCCGAGCGGTGACCCCGAAGCCCCCGTCGGGGAGGGGGCCGGCGTCGAGCTCCCCGCCCAGGAGCTGACAACGCTCGCGCATGCCGAGGATCCCGCGGCCCGGCTCGTCCGAGCGGGCGAGCCCTTCTCCAGCTCGGTCCTCGCCGGGGTGCCGGGCGGCCTCACCGGTTTCCGGACCCCCTCGTGGGCCCTGGTTCGTCACGCGGACCGCCACGGTGTCGGCGCCGTAGTCCAGTGCGACCGTGACCCGGGTCGGTCCGACGTGGCGGATCACGTTGGTGATCGACTCCTGCAGGATCCGGTACACGGCACTGCCCACAGCGCTGGGCACCGGTGGAGGGGACGAGGTCGCTTCGAGGTCGACCTCGAGCCCGGCCTCGCGTGCCTCGGTGGCGAGCTCGTCGATCTGCCCGAGGCCGGGGTGCGGGACCTGGCCGTCGGTGTCACGGAGCACCCCGAGGATCGCCCGCATCTCCTGCAGTGCCCGGGAGCTGGTCTGCTCGATGGCCTCCAGGGCCTCGCGTGCTCGTCCCGGTCGCTTGTCGAGCACGTGTGCGGTGACGCCGGACTGGACGTTGATGACGGCGATCGCGTGCGCGACGGTGTCGTGGACCTCGCGCGCGATCCTGAGCCGTTCCTCGTCGACCCGAGCGCGGGCTTCCCGCTCTCGCGTCCGTTCCGCCAGCTCGGCACGCTCCAGCGCTTCGGCCGCGATGACCCTCCTCGAGCGGACGCTCTCACCGAGGGCGGCACTCATCACCGAGGCGCCGATCCGGAAGAACACCCAGCCGATGGCGGCCGGTGGTTGGATGTCGGCGGCGGCGATCAGCCAGCCCGCGGCCAGGACTGCGATCCCCACACCGGCCGCCACCAGCGAACGGCGTCCGTCGCCGAGGGCGGTGAGCGTGTAGATCGCCACGAACAGTCCGAGCCATCCGGGCCCGTCCGGGAAGTCGAGGGCGTAGTAGGTCAGGCTGGCGAGCGCGGTCGTGAGGAACACCGGAAAGGGCCAGCGGCGGCGCACGGCCACGACCGCGCCACCGGCGATCAACAGGACGTAGCCCAGGTGACCGAGGTCGGCGAGGGGGCGCAGCACTGATCCGGGCTCCGCGTCGGCGCGGGAGACCGTGCCCTGGACCTGCATGACGGTGATGAAGAGCGCCAACACGACGTCCTGCGCCCAGGCCGGCAGGCGGAACGATGCGACGCGGTCCTGCATCTCGCGAACATAGGACTCCCGGCCGGGGAACGACTCCCCCCGGCTGCGCGGCCCCCTACGTCGAGAAGCGCGGTCCCGCGCCGGGCGGCTACGTCCGAACGCGTCTCCGCCGCCGCCTGCTGACGGATGTCGCCCCGGTCCCGGGACGCGACGATCGTCCGCGTCCATCCCACGACGGAGGCCGGCACGAGTTTCCGGGTCGTCACCCGAGGACGACGCCCCGTGGCCGCGCCGGTAGGCGCACCACCGACCCCCCGTCACGCGACCGAAGGGATCCCCGATGTCCGTCCAGCATCTGCTCGCCGCGCACGTCTCCGTCGTCGCCGGTGGCTACGACCTCGGCACCGGACGACTCGTGCCCACCATGGCCGCCGTGGTGGGACTGCTCAGCGTGGGCGTCGGTGGGCTGTCCCTGGCCCGCTCCGGCCGTGCCGGCACCGGCAACCGGCGATCCGGAGCCATCGTGGGCTTGGTGGCGGGGCTGGTCAGCGTGGGCGTCGGTGGGCTGCACGCGGCCAACGCCGCCGGTGGCCTCGGCACTGGCAACGGGCTGGCCGGGGCCATCGTGGCCTCGGTGCTGGGGCTGATCGGCATGGTCGTCGGTGGACTGGCACTGGCCCGCTCCCGTCGCCACGCACAGCTGCAGACCACCGCGCGCTGATCTCGCGGGAGCCCGACGAGCAGGCCACCGTCGCCCGGACGGCGCTGGGCGGACCGGGCACCGGCCGCGCTGGGCAGTCGCCCAGCAGGGCTCAGTTGAGCGCTCGGGTCCCCGCGGGGAGCGTGCCACCGGCGACCATCTCGGCCGCGGCGTCCTGCAGCGCGGTCAGCGCGACCCGCTGCGTGAACGGTCCGGTGGAGACGCGGGCCACGCCGAGCTCCTGCATCTCGCGGGCCGGCAGGGAGGCGCCGGGCACGCTGATCAGCGTCAGCTTGTTGCGGCCCAGGCCCTCGACGACGGCAGCGATCTCGTCGCGGTCGACGAGGCGCGGGACGAAGACGACCGGCGCGCCGGCCTCGAGGTAGGCCCGGCCGCGGCGGATCGCCTCGGCGACGAGCTCACCGCGGTCGGC
>DATIMX010000640.1:0-3576 GCA_035474935.1 Geodermatophilus sp.
GGGATCAAGGCCGGCGTGGTCAAGCTCGACGGTGCGGTCGAGACCGCCTGCCGGCTGGGTGTGGCCGATGCGGTCTGCGACGTCGTCGAGACCGGGACGACGCTGCGCGCTGCCGGCCTGCACATCATCGGCGAGCCGGTGCTCACCAGCGAGGCGATCCTGGTCCGCCGGGAGGGCTCCGAGGAGATCCCGGCGGTCGCGCAGCTGCGCCGGAGACTGCGCGGTGTCATGGTGGCCCGGCTGTACGTGCTGCTCGACTACGACTGCCCGAACGAACTGCTGGAGAAGGCCACGGCGGTGACGCCCGGCCTGGAGGGGCCGACCGTGAGCCCGCTGCAGACCCCGGGTTGGTCGGCGGTCCGCGCCATGGTGCGGCAGACCGACACCAACCGGGTGATGGACGAGCTGTGGGAGCTCGGCGCCCGGGCGATCCTGGTCACCAGCATCCACGCGTCCCGCATCTGACGAAGGACCCGGCTGCTGTCCCGGGCGGCCGGGGAGTGATCACCAGCCGGTCCAGCGGGGCCTCGGCGGGATCGAGGCCCCGCTGGACCGGTAGCTGATCATGGTTTGCGCATGCCAGAGCCCCCGGCCGCACGTGGCGGACGGGTGCTCTGGCAGTCGGTCAGCGCGGGCGCGTGGTGCGGTCGACGAGGTCGATCGCGGTGCACAGCCCCAGTGCCATGGCGCGGCCGCTGGTGGCCCCGGTGGCGAGCAGACCGGCGACCGCGGGTGCGAGCGGCCGTTCACCGACCAGACCGTGCAGCACCGCCGCGTACTCGACGCTGACCCGGCCACAGGCGGCGTGCCGCAGCAGCGCGCGGGACAGCTCGGTGGTGCGGCCCGCAGCCAGCGAGTAGACGCCGGCCGCGAAGCGCTCCGCGGAGGGGTGTCCCAGCAGCACGAGCCCGGCGATCGTCCCTGCCATGACGTCGTCCCCGGCGGGGGTGAGGCCCGGGCCGAGGCCGATCAGCCGGGTGGCCGTCCGCAGCGCGGCGTCGAGGTCGGCGCGGCGCACGGCGCCCCGGAGGGCAGCCAGCGGTCCACCGGGACCGGTGGGCAGCCCCGGCAGCGTGAACGCGCTGTGTGGCACGCCCTCGCCGTAGAGGGTGTTGCGCAGCTGCCGCACACCCTCCGGCAGGAGCGCCGGCCGGAGACTGGGCAGCTTGGGCCTGGGATTCCACCACGCGGCTGCACTCACCGCGAGATCGCCCACGACGATCCGGCCGCCCCCGACCTCGGCCGGAGCCCCTGCAGGCAGGGCTACCAGCGGCCGGCCGTTGCTGGGCCGGAAGAGCACGCACCCCAGCGGCAGCCGAGCTGCGTCGCTGGTGAGCACGCCCACGACATCGCCACCGCGATCGTTCGGGATGTGCAGGTACACCGCCGCAGGCACGCTCATGAGCACGCGCGCAGGACGCACCGGGCCGCGCAGCAGCTCGGCCACGCCGGTGCTGGCGGCGGCGGGGACGGCGGTGGCCGCCCGTACGGGTCGTGCGGTCCGCGCCGTCGCCTGGGCGGACTCGCGAGGAAGGGGGATCGTCGGGAACCCGGCCCGTGCTGCCCGACCGCGCGCCGATGGCGCTTCCGGATGCGTGCGGGGACCGGGGATGGAGGCTTGGTCGATAGTGCGCATGTCGGCGACCCTTCACCGGAGGGACGACGGGAGGGTGCCGGCCCCCCGCCCGAACCCGCTCCACGTCCTCCGGCTGGGGGTAGGCCGGTGGTCGCCTGGACTCGGCGACGGCCTAACATCAGCTAGCGGAGTGGACCGGGTCTCGAACCTATGCGGCGCGTCGCACGCCGTCTTATGGCGGATGTCGCCAAGAATGGGTGCCGCCGTCCGGGGACTCCTGACAGGATCCCGTCTTGTGGCAACCTGGACGACGACATGAGGGGGACAAGTCGTGACCCAGGGTGATGCCTCGCTGGTGACTCAAACTCAACGTAACGGATCTCTTCCGTTCCGTCGTAACTGGGCGGTCGCCGAGTCGCCCGCTGAGACGCCGCGGGACGACCGGACGAGCTGGCAGGAACGGATGGGCCTGTCGGTCGAGGAGGCCCTCCAGCTGCCGGGTCTGGCCGGCGCTTCCGTCGCAGCCGGTTCCGCCGGTCTCGGGCGGGTGGTCCGGCACATGGTGGTCGACGACCCGTCGGACCCGCTCGCCGCCGCCGGCCCAGACGTCCTCGTCGTGCTCGGCGCCCGGCTGCCCCCGGCCGACCCGGCGAACTGCCGGGCCCTCGTCGAGCGGCTCGACTCGATGGGCACCGCCGCCCTGGCCTACCGCCGGTCCGAGGGGCCGGCCCCGGTGCCGGGTGAGGTGCTCGCGGAGGCCGACCGCCGCGGGCTGCCCGTGATCGCCCTGCCGGCCGGCGTGCGGCTCGACGAGGTCGTCTCCGCCGTCCTCGGGGCGGTCGTCACCAAGCAGAGCCAGGCGCTGGCGCTCTCCTCCCGCATGGACGACGAGTTCATGGAGGTGGCGCTGACTGGTGGCGGGCTCGCCCAGGTGGCGCAGCGGCTCGCCGTGATGCTCGAGGGCACCGCGGTCCTCGGCCTGGGCCCCGACCGCGAGGTCGAGACGAGCGCCGGCCCTGCGGGCGACGTCGCCGAGATCAGCGACTGGCTGTGGCTGCTCGACGCCGCGGCGGACGACGCCCTCGCCGAGCTCACCCCGTCGCGCCGGCTGTCGGGTGTCCGCGCCGACCAGACCGTGGTCACCCCGGCCGACGTCCTGGCCGACGCCGACCTGTCGCCGGCCGACGGCATCCTGCTGGTGCCCGGGCATCACGAGCTGCCCGGCGGGGTGGGGGAGTACGCGGTCGCGCCGATCATGGCCGGCGAACAGCGCCACGGCTGGCTGGTGGCGGTGCACCGGAGCGGCGTGATGATGCTCGGCGCCGGTGGCGTGCTCGAACGCGCGGCGGTCATCGCCGCCCTGTCGGTCATCCGGCTGCAGGCGGTCCACTCTGTCGAGCTCCGCTTCCAGGGCGACCTGGTGCGACGGCTGGTCGGCGGCTCGGTCGGCCACACCGAGCGGACCCTCGCCTACACGCGCTCCTTCGGCTGGCGGCTCGACGGCCCGGTCGCCGTCCTGGTCACCGCCACCGAGACCGTCGCGGACGCGGCCGCCGACCCCACCCGGGCCCTCGACGTCCTCGACCGGCTGGCCGACGGCTGGCGGGCGGCGCTGGAGACCGAGGTGGCCGGAGCCGCCGTCGCGGGGCTGGCCACCGAGATCGTCACCCTGCTCCCGCTCGACGGTCGCACCCCGGAGGAGGTCTCCGCGCTCGTCGCGGCGGTGACCTCGCGGGTGAACGGCCGGCTCCGCCGGGTCGGCCGGCTGCTGGGCACCGGCATCGGACGGCCCGCCGAGTCGCTGTCGGCGCTGGCCGAGGCGCACCGCCAGGCGCAGCGCGCGCTCGGGGTGGGGCAGGAGATCCACGGGACGTCGGCGGTCACGCACTTCGACCAGCTGGGCGTGTTCCGGCTGCTGTCGCTCATCCCCGACAGCACGGAGCTGCGCTCCTACGTCGACGAGGTGCTCGGCTCGCTGGCCGACGCCGCCGACCCCGACT
>DATIMX010000641.1:0-2072 GCA_035474935.1 Geodermatophilus sp.
GCTCGTGGCCGAGAACGACGCTGCGGCCGTCGTCGATCGTCAGGCAGGACAGCCGGCGGCCCACCGTGTCGTCGCTGAGCGCGGCGACGGCCTGCCGGCCCACGAAGCCGTCCTTCTTCTGCTTGCGGACGGCGAAGCCGAGACCGGCTTCGTAGGGGTTGTGCTCGGTGGTCATGTCGTGGCCCCAGGCGCGGTAGCCCTTCTCCAGCCGCAGGCTGTTGAACGCGGCTCGGCCCGCGGCGATCACGCCGAGGTCCCGGCCGGCACGCCACAGCACGTCCCACAACCGCTGGCCGTTGTCGGCGCTGGTGTAGATCTCCCAGCCCAGCTCGCCGACATAGGACAGCCGCATCGCCGTCACCGGCACTCCCCCTATCCGGGCCCGCTTGGCGCGGAAGTACTTCAGCCCGTCGTTGGAGAAGTCGTCGGAGCTGAGCCGCTGGACCAGGTCGCGGGCCCGCGGCCCCCAGAGCCCGATGCAGCACGTGCCGCCAGTGATGTCCCGGATCTGCACGCTGCCGTCGTCCGGCGCCTGGCGCTGGAAGTAGTCGTGGTCGAGGGCGCCGTTGGCCCCGATCTGGAACAGCTGTCCACCCAGCCGGGCGACGGTGAGGTCGCTGCGGATGCCCCCGGCGTCGTCGAGGGCCAGCGTGTAGGTCACCGACCCGACCGACTTGTCCATCTCGCCCGTCGTCAGCCGCTGCAGGAGGTCGAGTGCCCCGGGACCGCTGACCTCGAGCCGCTTGAGCGGCGTCATGTCGTACATCGCCACGGCCGTCCGCGTGCGCCATGCCTCGGCCGCCGCGATCGGCGAGTAGAACTGCGCGCTCCACGAGTCACGCGCCGGCGGGTTCCACTCCGGGGGGAGGTCCTTCACCAGCTCGGCGTTGGCCTCGTACCAGTGCGGCCGCTCCCAGCCGGCCCCCTCGAGGAAGACCGCGCCCAGCTCCTGCTGCCGGGCGTGGAAGGGGCTCACCCGCAGGTTGCGCGGGGACAGCCGCGGCTGCAGCGGGTGCAGCACGTCGTAGATCTCCACGAAGTTCTGCTGCGAGGTCTCGCTCACGTACTCCGGCGCGAGCTGGACCTCCTCGAAGCGGTGGACGTCGCAGCCGTGCAGATCGATCTCGCTGCGCCCGTCGACCAGCAGCTGGGCCACCGCCCGGGCCACCCCGGCGGAGTGGGTCACCCAGACCGCCTCGGCGATCCAGAAGCCCTTGACGTCGGTGGACTCGCCGACGAGCGGGCCGCCGTCCGGGGTGAAGGAGAAGACGCCGTTGAAGCCGGAGTCGATCTTCGACGACCGCAGCGAGGGCAGCAGCAGCTGGCTCTGCTCCCACGCCGGGGCGAAGTCGTCCTCGGTGAAGGGCAGCATCGAGGGCATCGACGACTCCCGCACGCCGTCGCCCTGCGGCAGCTCGCGCAGGTCGACCGGCATCGGCCGGTGGGCGTAGGAGCCGATGCCGAGGCAGTCGACCCGCTCGCGGTAGTAGAGGTCCTGGTCCTGGTGGCGCAGGATCGGCAGGCTCGCCTCGCTGAGCTCGTCGTTGCGGCCGACGAGTTCCGGCACCTGCCCTGTCCAGACGAACTGGTGGGCGAGGGGCAGCAGCGGCACGTCCATCCCGACCATGGCGCCGAGCTCCACACCCCAGAATCCGGCGCAGGACACCACGATGTCGGCGGGGATGACGCCGTCCGGGGTCCGGACGCCGGTCACCCGGCCGCCGGTCTGCTCGATGCCGGTCACTCGGGTCGAGCCCTGGAAGCGGGCGCCTCGCGCCTCGGCGCGGCGGGCCAGGGCGACGACCGCCCGGGACGCCTTGGCCAGGCCGTCGGTGGGGATGTGCAGGCCGCCGAGGATGCGGTCGCGGTCGACCAGCGGGTGCAGCCGCACGCACTCGTCCACGTCGACCACCTGCGCCTCGACGCCCCAGGAAGTGGCCCAGCCCTGCCTGCGGTGCAGGTCGGCGAGCCGCTCGGGCGTCGTGGCGACCTCCAGGCCGCCGACCTGGTTGAAGCACCAGGCGCCGTCGACGTCGATGCTCGTGAACTTCTCCACGGTGTAGCTGGCCAGC
>DATIMX010000642.1:0-6877 GCA_035474935.1 Geodermatophilus sp.
TCATCACTCAGTCGCGGTGCTCTCCGGCGCGGGGCTCGGGCACCTGACCGGTCTCCAGGGGGGCCAGGCCGTTGGGCAGCATCGCCCAGACGTGCTTGCGGCCCGGGCGGCTCTCCCAGCCGTAGTCGGTGGACAGCTGCGCGATCAGGTGCAGCCCCATGCCGCCGAGCGCCGGGTCGCGGTCGACGGCGGGGATCGGCGGGCGGTCGGGTGCCTCGTCGCTGAGGTCGAGCAGCCAGCCGTCGGTGCCCGCGACGACGAGCGCGCGCACCGCACCGCCGCCGTGCCGCAGCGCGTTGGACGCCAGCTCCTCGAACACGAGCAGCAGCCCGTCGCGGGCGTCGTCGGTGGACGTCGAGCTGACCGACGGGTGGGCGATGCGTGCCCGCAGGTCGGCCCGCACGCGGGAGACGACGTGCATCGCCTCGAGCTGCCAGTGCCACACGTCGCCCGCGAGGGACGGCACGGGTGCGTGCGGCCACGGCTCCTGGCCCAAGGCAACCTCCTCCGCCGTCGCTGGGCGATCGGGCCGGGGTGGACCCACCACCGACCCGCTCTCCCATCCTGACCGAAAGGCCCGTTCCCCGCAGCGGCGGCCCCCCGAGGGTCGTCTCCGGCTCCCGGCGGCGTGCGTGGGGCAGACTGGCCGCGTGCAGGAGCTGTGGCGGGATCTGAGCCGGGTGGTGCTGGCCGACCGGAGTCTCGGCGACGTCCTCGGCGAGGTCACCGACATCGCCGCCCGCAGCATCCCCGGCGCGGAGTCCACCTCGATCACCCTGGTCCGCGGCGACAAGGCCTTCACCGCCGCGCACACCGGGGAGATGGCGCTGGCCGCCGACGAACTGCAGTACGAGCGCGGCTACGGACCCTGCATGGACGCCGGGCGGGCCGGCGTGGTGCTGCGGATCGACGACATGCGCACCGAGCAGCGCTGGCCCGACTACACGGCCAACGTGCTCGGGGTCGGCGTGCGGAGCTCGCTGTCGATGCCGCTGCCCTACCAGGGCAGCTCGATCGGCGCGCTGAACATCTACTCGACCGAGCCGGCGGCCTTCGCCTCGCAGGCCTCGGAGGAGGCGGCGACGGCGGTGGCCGAGGCGGTCGCGGTCGCGGTCGCCAACGCCGACGCGCACGACCGGCTGGCCGAGCACGCCCAGAACATGCGGCTGGCGATGGAGTCGCGCGCGGTGATCGAGCAGGCCAAGGGCGTGCTGATGGCTCAGCAGGGGATCGACGCCGAGCAGGCGTTCGAGGTCCTGCGGGGCGCATCGCAGCGCTACAACCGCAAGCTGCGCGACATCGCCCGCGGCATCGTCGAGGGCACCCAGCGGCGCTAGTGCAAGGACTCCCTCCTCCCACTCTCGGCGCGGGACCCGGGAGGGCGGCCGGTCCGCTCAGGTCCGCGCGTCCAGGCTCGCCAGCCGGCTGACCAGGAACTCCACCGCCGCCGCGCTGTCCACCGTCTCCGCCACCTCCACCGCGGTGGGGGACGACGACACGCTGCGCCGGTCGACCAGCGTCTGCCCGCGGCCGGCGCCCAGGGTGGTGTCGACGACGACGTCCCGGCGCACGGTGCCCAGCGTGCCGGGCACGATCGCCTCGGTAAGCGCCAGCGCGTCGTGCAGCACGACGCCGGTCGTGCCGTAGCTGGTGCGGGCGTGGTCGACGTACTTCTGCAGGATCGCCGCGGCGGTTTCCCCGACCGGCCCGGCCGCGGCGAACCGGGCGATGCCGTCGGCGTCGAGCACGGTGGGCAGCGTGACGTCCAGGCCGACCAGCACGGTGGGGACGCCGGACCCGAGCACCCGCTGCGCGGCCTCCGGGTCGGCCCACACGTTGAACTCCGCGGCCGCGGTGACGTTGCCGCCACGCGCGGCCGATCCGCCCATGAGGACCAGCCGGCCGATCCGCTCGGCGGCCTCGGGGTAGGTGGCCAGCAGCAGCGCGACGTTCGTCCACGGGCCGATCGCGGCCACCGTCACCGGCGCCTCGGCGGCCAGCAGCACCTCGGCCATCGCGACCACCGCCGGACGCGGGTCCACCGCGGCCGGCGAGGGCTCCAGCTGGACGCCGCCCAGGCCGGTCTCGCCGTGCACGTGGCCGGCCCGCTCGGGCTGCCGGTAGACCAGCGAATCGCGGGCGCCGGCGGCCACCGGGACGTCGGAGCGCCCGGCCAGGTGCAGGACCCGCAGCGCGTTGTCGGTGGTCTGCGCCAGCTCGACGTTGCCGTGCACCGTGGCGACCAGCCGCAGGTCGACCTCCGGGCTGGCCAGTGCCAGCAGGATGGCCAGGGCGTCGTCGATGCCGGGGTCGGTGTCGATCACGAGGGGGGTCGCCACGGGCCCGATCCTGTCAGCCGCGCGGAACGCCCCCGGCCGCGCTGGGCCGACGTCCGGCCAGCCGGGTGACGACGTACAGCACGACCCCGGCCAGCAGCAGCAGCGCGGCGAGACCCCAGACCTGCGCCTCCTGCTGCCACAGGAGCAGCAGGCAGGAGGCGATGCCGAGCACCGGCAGCACCGTCGGGGCGCGGAAGTGCTCGGCCTCCGCGCGGTCACGGCGCAGCACCAGGACCGCGGTGTTCGTGCTGAGGAAGACGAACAGCAGCAGGAGCACCACGGTGTTGGCCAGCGTGGACAGGTCGCCGACGAGGGTGAGTGCCATCGCGACCAGCGTGGTGACCGCGATCGCGACCCACGGCGTCCGGCGGTGGGGCAGCACCCGGCCGAGGACGCCGGGCAGCAGCCGCTGCTCCGCCATCCCGTACGCCATCCGGCTGGCCATGATCATCGTGAGCAGCGCGCCGTTGGCCACCGCGACGAGCGCCACCGCGCTGAACAGCCAGTCGGGGATCCCGGCGTCCGCGGCGCGCACCACCTCCAGCAGCGGGCCGGTGGAGGCGGCGAGCTCCTCCGGGAGCAGCACCACCGAGGCCGCCACGCCGACCAGCACGTACACCACACCGGCGGTGAGCAGCGCGCCGAACAGCGCCCGCGGGTAGACCCTGCGCACGTCGCGCACCTCCTCGGCGAGGTTGGCCGAGGTCTCGAAGCCGACGAAGGAGTAGTAGGCCAGCAGCGCGGCGGCCAGCACCGCCGAGGCCGGGGCGACGCCGGGCGGGAACTCCACGGTGCGGCCCGGGTCGCCGTCCCCACGGCCGAGCACGAGCGCACCGAGGACGACGACGAGCACCAGCCCCGACACCTCGACCAGCGTCATCACCAGGTTGGCGCGCAGCGACTCGCGGATGCCGCGGGCGTTGAGCAGCGCCACCAGCAGCAGGAACACCAGCGCGGCGGGGGTGGCGGGCACGTCGAGGAAGACGCCCAGGTAGTCGCCGGCGAAGGCCAGCGCCAGCCCGGCCGCGCTGGTCACACCGGCGGCGAGCATGCAGAAGCCCACGAGGAACGCGACGAGCGGCTGCCGGAAGGCCCGCTCGGCGTACACCGCCGACCCGCCCGCGCGCGGGTACTTGGTGGCCAGCTCCGCGTAGGACGCCGCCGTGAGCAGGGCCAGCAGCAGCGCGACGAGAAGCGGCACCCAGATCGCCCCGCCCACCTCCGCGGCCACCCGGCCGGCCAGCGCGTAGACGCCGGCGCCGAGGACGTCGCCGAGGATGAACAGGAACAGCAACGGCCCGGTGACGGCCCGGCGCAGCCGGGTGTCGGTCCGGTCGGCGGGTGGTGCGGCCTGGTCTGTCACCGGTCGAGTCTCAGCAGGGCCGCACGGCCCGGCAACTCAAGCGGACCGACGGGTCCGGTACCCCCGACACGCCGGGCGCGTCGGGTCGCGTCGGGGGATGACCGGTGCCCTGGCCAGCGCGTTCCACGCTCAGGACCGGTGATCGTGTCGACAAGCGGCCGCCCGGTGGGGCGGGTCATCGTCCGCCTCGGGGTGCCGTCGCAACGGTTCGGTCACGCGCTCTCCGGGAGGTGTCGCAGGAGGCCGTCGCGCGGGGCCGCCGTCCCTACCGTTCTCCCTGTCCGCAGCGACCGCGGCACCGACCTCAGGAGGACGTCATGGCGAACGATCGGGCAGTGGCTCCGCGTCCGCCGCGCTCGGCTGACGACCTGGAGAAGGACCCGCGTGCCCCCCGCCACTCGCAGGCTCGAAGCGGGACCCTGCAGGCGGGCTCCCTGAGGCCCGGTCGCCCGGCGCTGCACCGCGCCGGCGCGGCTCGCCGGCCGGCCGCCGTCCGCCCCGTCCCGGTGCCCGCGGCGCGCCCGCGGCCGCTGCCCCCGGCGCCGGCCCCCGCTCCGGTCTGGACCGCGCCGGCCCCGGCTCCCGGGCCCCGCCGGGGCCTGCGGGCGCGGGTGCGCGGCCTGGTCCGCCGGCTGGCGCTCTGGGGCGCCGGTCCCGACGGCGCCCACCTCGCCTGGGGACGCCCGGCCGCGCCGGCTCCCCGCCCCGACGGCCCGGTGGTGCTCATCGAGCTGCCGAACACCCCCACGGTCCGGCCCGCGGCGCCTCCCCCCGCCGCGGCGCTACCCCCGGCCCGGGTCCCCCGGCCGGCTGCCCGCCCCCGCGTCCCGGTGGTCGCCCCGCTCGCCCGGCAGGTGCCGGCACCGCGGCCTGCCCCCGCACCGAGGACCGCGCAGGGAGGCCGCCCGCCGGGTGTCGCCCGGGCCTCCGCCCCGGCCCGGAGCCGGGGCGATCCGCGACCCCCTCCGGCCCGCGGGCAGCCATCCAGCTGACCCGCCCACGGCACCCGCCGCGGACGCCGTCCCCCGCTCCGCCTCCCGGCACCGGCCGTCGCCCCTCCGGCGGCCGCAGCCCGGTGGTCTCCGCTCCTCCCGACCGACCCCGCAACCGCTCCTGGCTGTCCCCTCCGACGGTGCTCCCCCCGTCGCCCCAGACGTCGCTGCTCCACCGGTACCCGCCTCGACCCCCCGCCGACTGCGCCCCGAGCGCAGCGCGCGGACCCTCCAGGGAGGCGGCGACCGCAGCGCGGCACGGCTGGCCGGCGACGCGGTCCGTCCGACGGGACGACAGGTCCGCGCCGGTACCCGTCCCCCGGGTCTCTGACCGGCACCGACCTGGCCCGGCGCCGTGGCGGGCGGGTGCCCGGCCCCAGCCGGCCCGGGAGTCGACCGCAGGAGACGACCCGCAGCCAGGAGCCGGTGCGCCGCAGGACGCGCCTCCCGCGCCGGACACCGCCGTTCCCCCCGCCGACGGCGGGCGCCCTCCCGGCCCGGGGCGCCCGCCGTCGGCGTCGGTGTGGTACCGCGCAGTTCGCAGGAGTCACATCCGGCACAAGGGGTGGCCGCGGTGGCTCCAGGCGTGAGACAAAGGGACGACCGCGCGTCCCGGGTCCTCCCACGGGGCAAGTGGACGACAGTCCTGACGTCCGTGCCCGAGGATGCGAGTGAGTCGACCGTGAACCTGGATCGGACGCCGGCGGAGACCGGGGAGCCCGACCCGGAGGCCGCGGCCACCCGCCTGCGCTTCGACCTGGCCATCGACGCGGCCGGGATCGGCAGCTTCGACTGGGACCTGGTGACCGGCCGGCTGGAGTGGGACGACCGGCTGCTGGAGATCTTCGGCTACGACCGGGCCGGCTGGCCCGGGACCATCGAGGCCTTCGCCGAGCGTCTCCACCCCGACGACGCGCCCCGCACCCTCGAGGCGCTGCAGCGCGCCATCGACACCCAGGGCGAGTACGACGCCGAGTTCCGGGTGGTCCTGCCCACCGGCGAGACGCGCTGGGTGCAGGGCCGGGGCCGGGCGCTGGCCGACGAGGCCGGCAACTCCGTGCGCCTGCTGGGGGCGGGGTACGACACGACCGAGCACCGCCAGGCGGACGCCCGGGTGGCCCGGGTGCTCGAGTCGATGAACGCTGCGTTCTTCGCCCTCGACCGGGCCTGGCGGTTCACCTACGTCAACGGCGAGGCCGAGCGGGTGCTGCAGCGCTCGCGCGGCGATCTGCTGGGCGGTGACATCTGGGAGCTGTTCCCCGCCGCCATGGGCAGCGACTTCGAGGTGCACTACCGCGGAGCGGCGGCCACCGGGCGCGAGCGGGTCTTCGAGGCCTACTACCCGGCGCCACTGGACGCCTGGTACGAGGTCCGGGCGTGGCCGGGCCCCGACGGGCTGTCGGTCTACTTCCTCGACGTCACCGAGCGCCGGGCCGCCGAGGAGCGGGCCCGCGCCAGCGCCGCCCGGCTGGCCCTCATCGCCGAGGTCGGCGCGGTGACCGGCGAGACCCTGGACTCCGGAGCAGGGGAGGACGCCGCGCTGCAGCGGCTGGCCGAGTCCGTCGTCCCGGTGCTGGGGGACTGGGTGATCGTCAGCCTCGCCGGCGAGGACGGCCGGATGCGGGACGTCGGCAGCTGGCACCGGGACCCGGCGCTGCGGGCGACCGCCGCGCGCTACGCCGAGCTGCGCCTGGCCTCGATCCAGCCGGACGCGCCGATCCTGCGGGCGCTGGCCTCGGGCCGGACGCTGACCGTCGCCGACGTCGGCGCAGCCGTGGGGCGCACCCTGCCCCCCGGCGAGGTCAGCGACGTCTTCTGGACCCTCGACCCGCGGACGGCGGTGACGCTGCCGCTCGCCGCCCGTGGCCGCACCCTGGGCGCGCTGAGCACCTACCGCTCCGCCGGGCGGCCCGCCGCGGACGAGGACGACGTCGCCACGGCCCAGGAGGTCGCGGCGCGCGTCGCGCTGGCGCTGGACAACGCCCGGCTCTACGAGCAGCAGCGCCGGCTGGCCGAGGGCCTGCAGCGCAGCCTGCTCAGCGCCCCCCCGGCGCCGGACGCCGCGGAGATCGTCGTCCGCTACCGGCCGGCGGTGGAGGTCGCCCAGGTCGGCGGCGACTGGTACGACGCGTTCGTCCAGCCCTCCGGGACGACGATGCTGGTGATCGGCGACGTCGTCGGCC
>DATIMX010000643.1:0-2632 GCA_035474935.1 Geodermatophilus sp.
GCAGCCGTGGGACTACCTGCGCCAACTGCTCTCGGAGACCGTGCACTACGTCGAACCGGGCCGGGTCTCCGGCCCGCAGGACACCTGCCCGACCTGGTGGGCGTTCCCGTACCCGGAACCGGTGGAGCAGTACGACTGCACCCCCGTGCTCGCCCCCGGGCCGTACGGCTACGACGAGGAGATGGTCGGCGACCTGCGCTCGTACCAGCGGTACTTCTACACCCCCGGCCCGGTGCTCGGCGCGTGCATGCTGGTGGGCCTGGGTGCGCTGTTCCTGCGCCGGCGCGACTGGCGGGACCGGCTGGACCCGGCGCTGCTGGCGCTGGTCGGGCTCACCCTCATGGCCGGTCCGGCGGCGACCGCCTCGTTCGACTTCCGCTACGTGCTGCCGACGCTCGCCGTCCTGCCGCCGGCCGCCGCGCTGGCGCTGCGCGGGGTCCCGCTGCGGCGCCGGCCGGCGGAGCAGGGTCGCGCCGAGGAGCCCCGGCCCGAGCCCGCGCCGGCGGCCGGCTGAGCCACGCCGGGCCCCGTCCAGAGGCCCGCACCGGCCCCCTGCAGGGTCCCTCCAGGCCCCGTCTAGGGCACCGCCCCGAGCTTGCGAGGGGTGCGGAGGATGGGGTCCTTCCACTGCGAGGCGTGGGGGGAAGGGTGGTCCTTGCTTCAGGCCGCGTCGTCCTCCAGGTCGAGGTCCTCGAGACCGACCATGACCTCGTTGGTCTGCAGGGTCACCAGCCAGGCGAGCGCGTGGTCCTCCACCGGCCGGCCCGAGACGTCGGCGATGGCGTCGAGCTGGGCGGCGACCAGACCGCGGGCGGCCTGGTAGACGTCGGCCGCGGTCACCGCCGTCCCGAGCTCGGCGAGCCAGAGCCGGCCGTCCCGCAGCACGCGGACCTCGGGTTCGGCACCGACCCCGAGGTCGGCGGCCGCACTGGCGAGCAGGGACATGCCGGTGCGCACCTCGGTGCGGCGATCACGACGGGGGGACGACGAGGGCACGGACACGGGTGCCACCTCTCGGACGGGCCCGCGGGGCCACGGCAACGTGCCCCCGATCTCGGCAGCCCGGCCCTCAGGCTGGACGGCCCCGGACACGGGTGTGACGCCGCGGGTCTCCCGTGACGGGCGAGCCGGGTCGTCGCAACGGACCGCGGCCCCGGCCCCCCACCAGGGGACCGGGGCCGCGGTCGTGCCCGGACTCAGCAGCAGCGGCTGACCGGGTTGCGCTCCCGCTCGTCAGCGCGGCGCCGCTCGAACTCGCGCCGGCTCATCGGCTGGTGCCCGTGTTCGGCGCAGTGCCGCAGGTAGTCGTCCCAGCGGGCCTCGCCGCTCCACTCGCGCAGGTACCAGCGCACCCCGTGCCAGGCACGGCCGGTGGCCGACCGGACGGCGGTGGCCATCCCCCCGCTCACCGGGACGGACCCTCCTCCGTGAAGGTGCCGTGGCCCCGCGCGCCCGCGCCGACCAGGCGTTCCTGCTCGGCCATGGCGCGCTTCTCCTCCTCGGTCGCGAACAGTCCGGAGGGCTCGACGATCGACGACGGCACGGCCGGCTCCTCGGTGGTCGGCACCGGTCCGCGAGCGCGGATGGCGCGTGCGATGACCACGACCGCGTTCCCCACGACGACCAGTGTCAGGAGCGCGAACACCGCCTGCAGGATGCCGTTGAGCGTCGAGTTGAAGATGACCTGGTCCATCTGAGCGGGGTCCTTCGCCGGCGCCAGGAGCTCCCCTGCCGCCTCGGCGTCGGCGTACCGCTGACGCTGCGCGAAGTAGCCCACCGCCGGGTCGGACGAGAACACCTTCTGGAAGCTCGCCGTCATGGTGACCACGAGGTCCCACGCCAGCGGGACGGCGGTGACCCAGGCGTACTTCACCTTGCCGTGCTTGATCAACAGCACCGTGACCAGGGTCAGGGCGATGGCCGCCAGCAGCTGGTTGGAGATGCCGAACAGCGGGAAGAGCTGGTTGACGCCACCGAGCGGGTCGGTCACCCCGACGTAGAGGATGTAGCCCCAGAGGCCGACCACCACGGCGCTGGCGATGATGTTGCCCGTCCGCCACGACAGGTCCCCGAAGCGCTTCCAGACGTTGCCGATCGTGTCCTGCAGCATGAACCGGCCCACCCGGGTGCCGGCGTCGACGGCGGTGAGGATGAACAGCGCCTCGAACATGATCGCGAAGTGGTACCAGAAGGCGGCCATTCCCGCGCCGAACGCGTCGGACAGGACCTGTGCGATGCCGACGGCCAAGGTGGGTGCGCCGCCGGTGCGGGAGACCAGGCTGGGTTCCTGGACCGCCGCGGAGGCCGCGGCCAGGTCCTGCGCCGTGGTGTCGAAGCCGAGCCCGTTCACGTAGGCGGCCGCGCTCTCGACGGTGCCGCCGGTGGCGCCGGCCGGCGCGTTCATCGCGAAGTAGAGCCCCTGGTCGATGACCACCGCCGCGATCAGCGCGCTGATCGCGACGAAGGACTCCATGAGCATGGCGCCGTAGCCGATGAAGCGGACCTGGCTCTCCTTGGCCAGCATCTTCGGCGTCGTCCCCGAGGCGATGAGGGCGTGGAAGCCCGACAGCGCCCCGCAGGCGATCGTGATGAAGACGAACGGGAAGAGCGACCCGGCGAAGACCGGGCCGGT
>DATIMX010000644.1:0-2131 GCA_035474935.1 Geodermatophilus sp.
CTGGCCACCGCGGCCGACGGCGAGGCGCTCACCCGCGAGTGCTTCGGCGACCGCGTCGTCTGGGTGCCGTGGCGCCGTCCGGGCTTCCAGCTCGGCCTGGACATCGCCGCGATCGCCGAGAAGAACCCGCAGGCCATCGGCTGCATCCTCGGCGGCCACGGCATCACCGCCTGGGGCGCGACCAGCGAGGAGTGCGAGGCCAACTCGCTCGAGATCATCCGGACGGCGGAGCGCTTCCTCACCGAGCGCGGCAGGCCCGAGCCGTTCGGCGCCGTCGTCCCGGGCTTCGAGGCCCTGCCCGAGACCGAGCGCCGGCACCGGGCCGCCGCGCTCGCGCCGGTGGTCCGCGGGCTGGCCTCGACCGACAGGCCGCAGGTGGGCCACTTCACCGACGCCGACGTCGTCCTCGAGTTCCTGTCGCGGGAGAAGCTGCAGCCCCTGGCCGCGCTGGGCACCTCCTGCCCCGACCACTTCCTGCGCACCAAGGTGCGCCCGCTGGTCGTCGACCTCCCGGCGTCCGCGCCGCTGGAGGACGTCGTCGCGCGACTGCGCGAGCTGCACGAGGAGTACCGCGCCGAGTACGCCGCCTACTACGCCCGGCACGCCACCCCGGACAGCCCGCCGATGCGCGGCGCGGACCCGGCGATCGTGCTGGTGCCCGGCGTCGGCATGTTCAGCTTCGGCAGCAACAAGCAGACCGCGCGGGTGGCCGGCGAGTTCTACGTCAACGCCATCAACGTGATGCGCGGCGCCGAAGCCGTCTCCACCTACGCGCCGATCGACGAGAGCGAGAAGTTCCGCATCGAGTACTGGGCGCTGGAGGAGGCCAAGCTCCGGCGGATGCCCGAGCCCAAGCCGCTGGCCACCCGCGTCGCGCTGGTCACCGGCGCGGCGAGCGGCATCGGCAAGGCCATCGCGCACCGGCTGGCCCGCGAGGGCGCCTGCGTCGTCGTGGCGGACCTCGACGCGGCCAAGGCCGAGGCCGCGGCGGCCGAGGTCGGCAACGCCGACGTCGCGGTGGGCGTGGCCGCCGACGTGTCCGACGCCGAGGCCGTCGCCGAGGCGTTCCGCGCGGCGGTGCTCGCCTTCGGCGGCGTGGACCTGGTGGTCAACAACGCCGGGCTGTCGATCTCCAAGCCGCTGCTGGAGACCACCGAGGCCGACTGGGACCTGCAGCACGACGTCATGGCCAAGGGCAGCTTCCTGGTCTCCCGCGAGGCCGCCCGGATCATGATCGAGCAGGGCATGGGGGGCGACGTCGTCTACATCTCCAGCAAGAACTCGGTCTTCGCCGGCCCGAGCAACATCGCCTACTCCGCGACCAAGGCCGACCAGGCCCACCAGGTCCGGCTGCTGGCCGCCGAGCTCGGCGAGCACCAGATCCGGGTCAACGGCATCAACCCCGACGGCGTGGTCCGCGGGTCGGGGATCTTCGCCGGCGGCTGGGGCGCCCAGCGGGCCAAGACCTACGGCGTTCCGGAGGAGGAGCTGGGCGCGTTCTACGCGCAGCGCACCCTGCTCAAGCGCGAGGTGCTGCCCGACCACGTGGCCGACGCCGTCTTCGCGCTCACCGGCGGTGACCTCACCCGGACGACAGGGCTGCACGTCCCGGTCGACTCGGGTGTGGCCGCTGCCTTCCTCCGGTGACGCTCTCGCTCGCCGCCGTCGACCTGGGGGCGTCGAGCGGCCGGGTGATGGCCGCGCGGGTCGGTCCGCAGCAGCTGGAGCTGACCGAGGTGCACCGGTTCGCCAACCGGCCGGTGCGCACCCGGGGCACGCTGCACTGGGACGTCCTGTCCCTCTACGCCGGGGTGGTGGACGGCCTGCGGGCCGCCGGTCGCGAGGCCGGCCGGGTGGACGGCGTCGGCATCGACAGCTGGGCCGTGGACTACGGCCTGCTCGACGCCGACGGCGCGCTGCTGGGCAACCCGGTGCACTACCGGGACGCCCGGCACGCGACCGCGGTCCCGGCGGTGCACGCCGTCGTCCCGCCCGACGAGCTCTACCGGGTCACCGGGCTGCAGCACCTGCCGTTCAACACGGTCTTCCAGCTGGCGGCCGCGCGGGGGACGGCGCAGCTCGCCGCCGCCCGGACGGCCCTGCTGGTGCCCGACCTGCTGGCGTACTGGCT
>DATIMX010000645.1:0-5771 GCA_035474935.1 Geodermatophilus sp.
GTAGCCCTCCGCGGTGATGACCGGGATGTGCAGCGCGGCCAGCACCTCCTGGATGAGGCTGACCTGGCCGCGGAAGTCGGTCGGGCTCTCGCTGCGGTTGGCCTTGTACTCCGCGTAGATCTCGCTGCGGAACGTCTTGCGGCCCACGTCGAAGGCGACCGCCACGTGCGTCGGCTGCTCGTCGCGCAGCACGTTGATCAGCATCGAGGTGAAGCCGTACACCGCGTTGGTCGGCTGCCCGGTCGTGGTCGAGAAGTTCTCGACCGGCAGGGCGAAGAAGGCGCGGTAGGCCAGCGAGTGCCCGTCGAGCAGCAGCAGCCGCGGGCGCGCCTCCTCGGCGGAGGGGACGGCGGGGCTGGACGCGGGGGCGGAGACCGGAGCGGACATCGCCGCCGATCCTAAGAGGACCCCGGCGCCCCCCATCGCTCACGAGCTCGCGACGGGCCCCTGCACCGGGGCCGCCACTGCCCCCGACCCGTCCCGAGCTCGGGTCGGGACCCTGCACCGGGGCCACCGCGCGAGCGATGGCTACCGTGCCGGGGTGACCGTGGAACGCCCCGCCTGGCTCGACGCCGGGCAGATGAGCCCGCTGGACGACAAGCTGGGCATCCGGATCACCGACTTCGACCCCGACCACGTGGTCGCGACGATGCCGGTCGAGGGCAACCAGCAGCCGTTCGGACTGCTGCACGGCGGCGCCACCTGCTCGCTGGTGGAGACGGTCGGCTCCTGGGCCGCGGCGCTGGGCGCGGGCCCGGACCGGCAGGCGGTCGGGGTGGAGCTCAACGTCAGCTACCTGCGGGCGGCCACCCAGGGGGTCGTCACCGCCGTCGCCACGCCGGTCCGCCGCGGCCGGACGCTGGCCACCTTCACCATCGAGGTCACCGACGAGCAGGGCCGCGTGACCGCCAGCGCCCGGCTCACCTGCATGCTGCTGGCCGCCTGACAGAGGACCCCCGGCCACTCGCGTGCTCGCGGCGGGACCTTGCAGGGGGCCGCCGACCCGGGGGTCCGACCGGTCAGCCCCTCGGCGGGGTGCTGGCGCACCAGGGTGAGGACGCCGGGCAGGTCGGCGGGAGGCGCGGCGAGCGTCGTGACGCGGGACCGGGAACCGACACCTGACCCGGGCGCCTCCCCGGCCAGGGAGGGCACCCCGACGATCCCGGTGATCACGATGGCGCGCCCCCGTGGGACGGGCTGGCGAGTGCGGCGTGTCGCGGACAGGTAACAGCTGGGTCGCGAGGACGTCGAACCGCAACACCGCTGGGTTACCGTCCCCCGTCATGCACAGAGCCAGGGAGGTCGAGTGACGCACGCACCAGGCCGTGTACCGGGACGCGGTGCACCCAGGGGACCCGCCCCTGCCCGGCACCGGTCCGCACGGGGATCCCGTGCACGCGGTGGCCGGATGCTGCTCCGTCTGCTCCTGCTGACCGTCCTCGGCGGCCTCGCCCTGACGCTGGCACCCGGCACCGCTTCCGCGCAGACCGAGGAGCCCACGGGCTCCGAGCAGGTCTCGGGCACCCTGCGCACCAACCTCAGTGGGCCGCTCGAGGGCGTCGAGGTGGTCGTCACGGCCGCCGACGGCACCGAGGTCGACACCGTGGAGACCGACGAGGACGGCCGGTGGGCAGTGCCCGTGCCCGGTCCGGGTCAGTACACCGTCACGGTCAACGCCGACGACCTGCCCGAGGGCGTGGTGCTCACCGGCGAGAACAGCCGCACGGTCACTGTGGACGCGGGCCGCAACCAGGGCGTGATCATCGCGCTCAGCGACGGCAGCCGGGAGGCCGGCGGCGGCACGGTCCGCTGGGTCCAGCTGCTCGTCGAGGGCCTGCGCTTCGGCCTGCTCATCGCCATGGCGGCGGTCGGCCTCTCGCTGATCTTCGGCACTACCGGGCTGACCAACTTCGCCCACGGCGAGCTGGTGACCATCGGGGCGATCGCCGCCTGGTTCATCAACGTGCGGGGCGGCGTGCCGCTGATCCCGGCCGCGCTGATCGCCATGGTGATCGGCGCGGGCATCGGGGCGCTCAACGAGCTGGGGGTCTGGCGGCCGCTGCGCCGGCGTGGCACCGGACTGGTCGCCGCGCTGGTCATCTCGATCGGCCTGTCGCTGCTGCTGCGCTACCTCTACCAGATCATCTTCGGCGGGGGCTCGGAGGCCTACGCCGACTACCGGGGCCAGCGGGCGGTGAACTACGGCGCGTTCACCATGACCAACGCCGACCTGGCGTCGATCGTGATCGCGCTGGTCGTCCTGCTGCTGGTCGCGGTCATGCTGCAGCGCACCAAGATCGGCAAGGCGATGCGGGCGGTCGCCGACAACCGCGACCTCGCGGCGTCGTCGGGCATCAACGTCAACCGGGTGATCCTGGTCGTCTGGATGATGGGCGGCGCGCTCGCGGCCCTCGGCGGCGTCCTGCTCGGCCTCTCCGACGAGGTCCAGTGGGACATGGGCTTCCGGCTGCTGCTCCTCATGTTCGCCGGGGTCACCCTCGGCGGTCTCGGCACCGCCTACGGCGCCCTCGTGGGCAGCATCGTGGTCGGTGTCTTCGTGCAGATGTCGACGCTGGTCATCCCGAACGACGTCAAGTACGTCGGCGGGCTGCTCCTGCTGATCGTCATCCTGATCGTGCGGCCGCAGGGCATCCTCGGCAGCCGGGTGAGGGTGGGCTGACCGATGGGTGAGCTGATCGACGCCCTGGCCGTCGCGCTCAAGGCGGCTCTGGGCTTCCAGGCCGTCTTCCTCGCGCTGCTCGCCATCGGCCTCAACGTGCAGTTCGGCTACACCGGCCTGCTGAACTTCGGGCAGATCGCCTTCGCGATGCTCGGCGGCTACGGCATCGCCATCTCGGTGAGCCAGTGGGGCCTGCCGTTCTGGGTCGGTGTCGTCGTCGGCCTGCTCGCCGCCGTCGTCCTGGCCCTGCTGCTGGGTCTGCCGACCCTGCGGCTACGGGCGGACTACCTCGCCATCGCGACCATCGCGGCGGCCGAGGGACTGCGCCTGTTGTTCCGCTCGGTGTCGGCCACCCCGGTCACCAACGGCACCCGTGGCCTCTCCGGCTTCAATGCCGACTTCGTGGCCCTGGCGCCGTGGGACACCTCCCGCCGCTACCCGATCCTCGGCACCCAGTGGAGCGGCGCCGAGCTGTGGGTGACCACGGTCGGGTGGGTCCTCGTCACGCTGTCCTGCCTGCTGATCTGGCTGCTGGTGCGCAGCCCCTGGGGCCGGGTGGTCAAGTCCATCCGCGAGGACGAGGACGCCGTGCGCGCGCTCGGCAAGAACGTCTACGTCTACAAGATGCAGGCGCTGGTCCTCGGCGGTGTGCTCGGCGCCCTGGGCGGCATGGTCTACGCGCTCGGCACCGCGTCGGCCAACCCGGATCAGTACCAGAACGCCAACACCTTCCTGGCCTACGCCGCGCTCATCCTCGGCGGCGCGGCCCGCGTCCTCGGTCCGGTCATCGGCGCGATGCTGATGTACTTCATCATCCAGTTCGCCGACACCGGCCTGCGTACGCTGATCGACAAGGGGGTCATCCCCGAGGACCTGCTCTCGGCGACCGACGTGGCTCAGATCCGGTTCGTGCTGATCGGGATCGGACTCATGCTGCTGCTGGTCTTCCGACCACAGGGCATCCTCGGCGACCGACGAGAGGTGATGCTCGATGCCCGCTGAGAACCGGCCCGGCTCCGGCCCGGAGCCGCACGGCGCGACCGCCTCCGGCGCGACGGCCTCCTCCGGCGCGGCCGCGGGCGCCTCCGCCCCGGAGCACGCCTGGCGGACGGGTGACGCGCCCCGCCGCCTGGCCCAGGCGGCGCTCAAGGACCTCCCGTGGGAGGTCGGGGTGGCCAAGCCCGACCCGGCCATCGTCGTCGACGGGGTCAGCCGCACGTTCGGTGGCCTGACCGCGGTGTCGGTGGACCACCTGGAGGTGCAGCGCGGCGGCATCACCGGCTTGATCGGGCCCAACGGCGCCGGCAAGACCACGCTGTTCAACCTGCTGACGGGCTTCGACCAGCCCAACACCGGTACGTGGTCCTTCGACGGCCGCCCGCTGGGGAAGCTGGCGCCGCATCAGGTGGCCCGGCTGGGCGTCGTCCGCACCTTCCAGCTGACCAAGGCGCTGTCCCGGCTCACGGTGCTGCAGAACATGCTGCTCGGCGCGCAAGGGCAGAAGGGCGAGAGCTTCTTCCGCGCCCTGGTGCCCGGCACCTGGCGGGCGCAGGAACGAGCCAACACCGAGAAGGCGATGGACCTGCTCACCCGGTTCAAGCTGGACCGGAAGAAGGACGACTTCGCCGGAACGCTCTCGGGCGGCCAGCGCAAGCTGCTGGAGATGGCCCGCGCGCTCATGAGCGACCCCAAGGTCGTCATGCTCGACGAGCCGATGGCGGGTGTGAACCCGGCCCTCACCCAGAGCCTGCTCGGGCACGTCAAGGACCTGCGCGAGCAGGGCATGACAGTCGTCTTCGTCGAGCACGACATGGACGTCGTCCGGGACATCAGCGACTGGGTCGTCGTCATGGCCGCCGGCAAGGTCATCGCCGAGGGCCCGCCCGAGTCGATCAGCCAGAACCAGGCGGTCGTCGACGCCTACCTCGGCGCGCACCACGACGCCCCGCTCACCGTCGAGGAGGAGGACCGCGTCCTCGCCGAGGCCGAGGCGGCCATCGCCCGTGAGGAGAACGCCGAGGGCGATGTCATCGGCTCCGAGACCCGACGCGAGGAGGACCGATGAGCACCATGGACGACCCGGCGATGCAGGACCCGATTTTCCAGGTCGGGCACTCCGACGGTGGTACCCCGGACGAGCGGGCGATCGCCGGGGAGATGTCCCGGGCCGAGCTGGCCGCCACCCGCGAGGAGCACGTGCGGCTGGCCGAGGGTGCGCTGGTGCGCGCCGACGATCTGGTCGCCGGCTACGTGCCCGGCGTCAACATCCTCAACGGGTGCGACTTCTACCTGCAGGACGGCGAGCTGGTCGGCATCATCGGCCCGAACGGCGCCGGCAAGTCCACGCTGCTCAAGACGCTGTTCGGGCTCATCCCGGTGCGCTCAGGCACGGTGTCGCTGCGCGGGGAGGACATCACGTCCGCCCCGGCCCACCGGCTGGTCTCCCTCGGTGTCGGCTACGTGCCCCAGAACAACAACGTGTTCCCCTCGCTGACCATCGAGGAGAACATGCAGATGGGGGCCTACCTGCGGCCGAAGGTCTTCCGCGAGCGCTTCGACTACGTGGCGGACCTGTTCCCGCTGCTCGGGGAGCGCCGCAAGATCAAGGCGGGGTCGCTGTCGGGCGGTGAGCGGCAGATGGTGGCCATGGGCCGGGCGCTGATGATGGAGCCGTCCGTCCTGCTGCTCGACGAGCCGTCGGCCGGCCTCTCCCCGGCCTACCAGGACGAGGTGTTCATCCGCTGCCGGCGGATCAACGCGACCGGTGTCTCGATCATCATGGTCGAGCAGAACGCCCGCCGGTGCCTGCAGATCTGCGACCGCGGCTACGTCCTCGACCAGG
Source organism: Geodermatophilus sp. (assembly GCA_035474935.1). GTDB lineage: Bacteria > Actinomycetota > Actinomycetes > Mycobacteriales > Geodermatophilaceae > Geodermatophilus. Next base: position 5,523 of record DATIMX010000645.1, read on the forward strand.
GCCGCAACGCCTACACCGACACCGGTGAGTCGCTGATGAACGACCCCAAGGTCATCGAGCTCTACCTGGGGACGCTGGCCAAGGCGCACTGAAGAAGGACCACCCTTCCCCCACGCCTCGTCGAAGGACCCCGTCCTCCTCGCCACTCGCGAGCTCGCGGCGAGCCTCGGGACGGGGCCGCGACGGGGCCACCGTCCTCCCCGGCCCGTACGACGGCGCCGTGGAAGGACCCCGTCCTCCCCACCCTTC
>DATIMX010000646.1:0-3877 GCA_035474935.1 Geodermatophilus sp.
CACGCCGGCACAGGCGACCGCGGCCATCGTGGTCTCCTACTACTGGCACTTCGTCGACGTCGTGTGGGTCGGGCTCTTCGCCACGATCTACCTGATCCGCTAGGGAACCGGTGTCCACCACGAACCCGCAGTCCGACGCCCCGTCCGACGAGGGAGCGCGCCGCGGCCTCCGCCGCTGGTCCCGCCGTACCCCCGACGGGTCCCCCGCCGCCGCAGCCCGTGCCCGGCGCCGCTCCAAGCAGCGCCGCCGCGTCGCCAACGTGGCCGGCCTGATGGCCGCCCTGGTGCTCACCGGCACCCTCTACTCGGCGCTCTCCCCCGCGAAGGCGACCGACGAGAGCAACACCAGCGAGTCCTCCGCCGAGGCCGCCGGTCGCGAGCTCTACGAGCGCAGCTGCATCACCTGCCACGGCGAGAACCTCGAGGGCGTGCCCGAGCGCGGCCCCTCGCTGATCGGCGTCGGCGAGGCCGCCGTCTACTTCCAGGTGCACACCGGCCGCATGCCGCTGGTCCGCCAGGAGGCCCAGGGCCCGGACAAGCCGGCGGTCTTCTCCGACGAGGAGATCGACCAGCTCATGGCCTACGTCCAGGCCAACGGTGGCGGGCCCACGCTGCCCTCCGGTGATCTGCGCGATGGCGACCTCGCCGAGGGCGGTGAGCTGTTCCGCCTCAACTGCTCGTCCTGCCACAACTTCGTCGGCGAGGGCGGCGCCCTCTCCTCCGGCAAGCGGGCTCCGAGCCTCGAGGACGCCAACGACCTCGAGATCTACACCGCGATGCTGACCGGCCCGGAGAACATGCCCGTCTTCGGGGACAACCAGCTCACCCCGGAGCAGAAGCGCGCCATCGTCAACTACGTCCAGACGGTCAAGGAGCAGGCCGACCCGGGCGGCTTCGGCGTCGGGCGCATCGGCCCGGTCGCCGAGGGCGTCGTCATGTGGGTCGTCGGTGTGGCCGCGCTGCTGTTCGGCATCTTCTGGATGGGCAGCAAGGCGTGAACGCGCGCACCATCTTCCCCACGGCACCACGACCGCTGACCCCCTGCTGGGGGCACCACCCGCTTGCGGGGGACGGCGAGGAGGCAGCGTGACCACGCGCGAGAGCGCCCCGGGCAGCACCGGCGGCGCGGACGTCCCCGGCCCCCTGCACGGCGGTCCGGACGACGACTACACCCCCGAGCAGCTCGCGGCCATGTCGCGCGAGGAGCTCGACCTGCTGGGTGCCCGGTACGACGACGTGCAGGTGCTCCACGTCGACCCGGGCCCCGAGCCGGGTTCCCCGGCGGAGCGGCGGGCCGTCCGCCAGGTCGGCCTGACCTTCGGCCTCGCCGGGCTGGCCGCGTTCGCGGCCTTCGTCATCTACGTCGGGTCGGGCTGGTTCCTCCCCGACTGGCAGTGGACCATCACCGAGGGCGGCTGGAGCGCCGTCTTCACCCCGATGATCGGGGCGCTCGGCGGGCTGGCCCTGGTCCTGGTCGGCGTCGGCATGGTGCTCTTCACCAAGAAGCTGCTGCCGCACGAGACCGCGGTGCAGGACAAGCACGACGGCTCGCACTTCGACCGGGTCACCACCGGGGCCACCCTTGTGGGCGGCCTGCACAACACCGGCCTCGCCCGCCGGAAGCTCATCACCCGCTCGCTGGTCTTCATGGGCAGCGGGGTCGGGCTCATGCTGCTCATGCCGCTGGGCGGGCTGATCCGCAACCCCAACACCGGCAACCCGTTGGGCACCACCAGCTGGGCGGAGGGTGTCCGCCTCGTCCGCGTCGACGGCAGCCCCATCCGTCCCGGTGACCAGCAGCCCGGCTCGCTGGAGACCGTGTTCCCGGCCGTCCCCGGTGGTAACCGGCAGTCCGACGCGGCGACCATGCTGATCCGGCTGCGCCCGGAGCAGATGGCGGTCGAGCGTCCCCGCCCCGGCCAGGCGGGCTTCGGCTACGGCGACTACGTCGCCTTCTCGAAGATCTGCACCCACGCCGGCTGCCCGGTCTCGCTGTACGAGCAGGAGACCAGCCGCATCCTGTGCCCGTGCCACCAGTCGCAGTTCGACGTGACGCAGGGCGCCAAGCCGGTCTTCGGCCCGGCCACCCGCCCCCTGCCGCAGCTGCCGATCACTGTCGACGACGAGGGCTTCTTCGTTGCCCGTAGTGACTACATTGAAGCTGTTGGCCCCACCTACTGGAACCGGGAGCGCATCTGATGGCTCGCACCGCCACAGCGCCGGGTGTCCCGACCACGCGACTGGGCAAGGCGGCGCTGGAGGTCGACGACCGTCTGATCGTCGCCGGCCCGCTGCGTCGCACCCTGAACAAGGTCTTCCCCGACCACTGGTCCTTCCTGCTCGGCGAGATCGCGCTCTACTCCTTCGTCGTCCTGCTGTTGTCCGGCACGTACCTGACCTTCTTCTTCGACGCCTCCATGCGCGAGGTCGTCTACGAGGGCACGTACGCGCCGCTGCGCGGCATGGAGATGTCGGCCGCTTACGAGTCGACGCTGTACCTGTCGTTCGACGTCCGCGGCGGCCTCTTCATGCGGCAGCTGCACCACTGGGCGGCACTGCTGTTCGTCGCCTCGATCGTCATCCACCTGCTGCGCATCTTCTTCACCGGCGCCTTCCGGCGGCCGCGGGAGACCAACTGGTTCATCGGCATCGCCCTGCTCCTGCTCTCGTTCGGCATGGGCTTCACCGGCTACTCCATGCCGGACGACCTGCTCTCCGGCACCGGGCTGCGGATCGTCTCGGCGATCATCCTGGCAATCCCTGTGGTCGGCACCTGGGTGCACTGGGCGGTCTTCAACGGCGACTACGTCGGCGAGTTCATCGTGGGCCGGATGTACATCATGCACGTGCTGATCTTCCCGGCGATCATCCTCGCGCTGATCGCCGTGCACCTGCTGATCCTGGTCAAGCAGAAGCACACCCAGTTCCCCGGCCCGGGGCGGACCGAGCACAACGTGGTCGGCAACCGGCTGTTCCCGGCCTTCGCCGGCAAGGCCGGTGGTCTGTTCTTCATCGTGTTCGGCGTCTGCGCCGCACTCGGTGGCCTGGTGCAGATCAACCCGGTGTGGCTCTGGGGCCCGTACAACCCGGCGCAGGTCTCGGCGGCGTCGCAGCCCGACTGGTACGTCATGTTCCTCGACGGCTCCACGCGTCTGTTCCCGGCGTGGGACATCAACCTGCCCGGCAACTACCAGATCCCGGCGCTGTTCTGGCCGACGCTGGTGCTCCCGGGCATCCTGTTCACGCTCCTGGCGCTGTACCCCGTGATCGAGCGCAAGCTGACCCGGGACACGGCCTCGCACCACCTGCTGCAGCGTCCGCGCGACGTCCCCGTGCGGACGTCGCTGGGGACGATGGCCCTCACCTTCTACGTGGTCCTGCTGATCTCGGGCGGGAACGACGTCATCTCCGAGAAGTTCGACATCAGCCTCAACGCGATGACCTGGGTCGGCCGCATCGGGCTGGTCATCCTGCCGCCGATCGTCTACGTGTTCACCTACCGGATCTGCCTCGGCCTGGAGAAGCACGACCGGGAGGTCCTCGAGCACGGCATCGAGACCGGTGTCATCCGGCGGCTGCCGCACGGCGAGTTCATCGAGGTGCACCAGCCCCTCGGCCCGGTCGACGCACACGGCCACGGCCAGCTGGCCTACGGCGGCGCTCCGGTGCCCAAGAAGATGAACCAGGTCGGGGGCGCCCGCCGCGCGATCCGCGGGTTCTTCACGCCGATCGAGGAGCCGGTCCAGGTCGAGCTCGAGCAGCGTCAGGACGAGCACGGCCTGGCGGCCGCTGAGGCCGACCGCGAGCTGACCACCTCCGGCCGTCCCTCCGACGGTGGTCGGCCTCAGGAGCCGCGCGACTGAGCACCCGCACCACG
>DATIMX010000647.1:0-6790 GCA_035474935.1 Geodermatophilus sp.
GTCGCGGCCTGGCTGGTGCGCCTGCTCTACCCGGACGCGCGGCTGCTGCTCGCCGGGTTCTCCTTCATCTGGACCCCGGTGCAGTCGACCTGGGACCACGCCTACGGCGGGGCCTCGGTCCTGACCGGGGACCACGAGCTCATCGCGGAGGCCACCATGCTGCGCAGCTGGATCGAGGACGGCAGCGCGGAGTACCTCCGGTGAGCGGTCCCCTGCGCCGGCTCGCGGTCGCGGCCCGGGTGAACCCGGTGTGGGCGCGCGTGCAGCGCAAGCTCGACGCCGTCGTCGCCGTCCGCACCGAGCCGGCCCTGCAGGGCGTGCGCGAGCGCGTCGAGCACGTCGACGCCGGCCTGCGTGCAGAGCTGCGGGCCGAGCTGCAGGCCGGCCTCGACGGGCTGCGCCGCACCGTCGACGAGCGCTGCGATGCCCTCGCCGGCGACGTCCGGCGTCTCGAGGACGAGCTGCGCCGGGTGTCCGACGAGCTGGCGCAGCTGCGCGAGCAGCACGGCCGGGTCTCCTTCGACGTCGACCGGCTGGGGCCGCACGTGGCCGCCCTGGAGGTCCGGATCGCCGACCGGGAGCGCGCGGAGGGGCCGGTGGAGGTCGGCTCCCCGGGGGACACCGCCGAGGCGCGCCGCCTGCTCGACGAGGTGGTGCGCGAGCACGAGCGGATCCGGGTGCGGTTCAGCGGCATCGCGCTCTACGAGGAGCGGCTGCGCAAGCTGGAGGCCGCCCGCGGGCCCGGCCCCGTCACCGGCTCGGACGGTGCCGGCACCGCCTGACCGACCGCGCGCACGGCTGCGGCCGCGGGCCCCCTCGGAGGGGCCCGCGGCCGCAGTCGTCGTACTACCGGTCAGCGCCGGTGGGCGCTGGCCACCTGCTGGTTCGTCACGTCGATGACGCCGTGCTCGAACTCGGTGTGCGTCCCCTCGGGCGTCTCCTCCGTGTCGGAGGTCGGGTAGCCGAGCCAGGACGTCGTCTCCCCCAGCTCGACGTAGTGGTCGGCGGCCTCGCCCACCACCACGTGGGCGCCGGTCGCCGGCGACCAGTACACCGCTCCGCCCTCCAGCGCCACCTTGGCGCCGCCGTCGCCGGGCGCGGGCCCGTCGTCGGCCGTCGGGTAGCCCAGCTCCGCGGGGCCGCCGGCGGCCTCGTAGCGCTCGAGGATCGCGCCGCGCACCACCGCGGCGCCGGTACCCGGCGACCAGTACACCGTGCCGCCGCGGAAGGTGGTCAGGTACCCGCCGTCGGGGCCGGCGGTCTCGTCGCCGGTCGGGTAGCCCAGGGCCCCGGACTCCGCGCCCCACTGCCGCCACCTGGCCAGGATGTCCCCGCGCACGACGTGCGCGCCGGTGGTCGACGACCAGTAGATCGCGCCACCCTGCAGCTCGACCCTGGCGCCGCCGTTGGCCGCCGCGACGTCGTCGGTGCTCGGGTAGCCCAGGACCCGCGGCCCGCCGTGGGCCACGTAGCGCTCGAGGATCGCGCCGCGCAGCACCTTCGCGCCGGTCGGCTGGGACCACCAGACCGTGCCGCCGCGGAAGGTGGTCAGGTACCCGCCGTTCGGCGCGGCCGCGTCGTCACCGGTGGGGTAGCCCAGCGCACCGGACTCGGCGCCCCACTGCCGCCACTTGGCGAGGATGTTGCCGCGCACGACGTGTGCGCCCGTGGCCTGCGACCAGTAGATCGCGCCGCCCTGCACCTCGGCCCTGGCCCCGCCGTTGGCCGCCGCGACGTCGTCGGTCGTCGGGAAGCCGAGCACCGGCGCGCCGCCGTGGGCGAGGTAGCGGTCGAGGATCGCCCCGCGCAGCACGTGCGCCCCGGTCGGCGCCGACCAGTAGACGTGCCCGCCCTGGAAGGTGGTCCGGAAGCCGGAGGCGTAGGCCTGGTCGTCGCCGGTCGGGTAGCCGAGCACCCCGGCCTCCGCGCCCCACTGCCGGTAGGTCGCCAGGATGTCCCCGCGGACGACCCGCGCGCCGGTCGCCGCACTCCAGTAGACGGCCCCGCCGGTCAGGTCGACGGCCGCGCCGCTGCGCGCCGTCGGCCGTTCGTCGGCCACCGGGAAGCCGATGACCCGGGGGCCGCCGGCTGCCTCGTACCGCTGGAGCAGCGCGCCGCGGATCATCCGGGCGCCGGTGGCCTGCGACCAGTAGAGCGTCCCGCCCTGGAACCGGCTGCGGAAGCCACCGGGGACCGCCTCGTCGCCGCCGACCGGGTAGCCGAGGACCCCGGACTGGGCACCCTTGGCGCGCCACGCGGCGAGCAGGTTGCCACGCACCTCACGGGCCCCGGTCGCCTGCGACCAGTAGATCGACCCGCCCTGGAAGTCGGTGAAGTACCCGGGGTTCACCGGGGCCGCGGTGTCGTCGCCGGTCGGGTAGCCGAGGAAGGGCACCCCGCCGAGGGCCAGGAAGTGCTGCAGGATCGCGCCGCGGACGACGTGGGCGCCCGTGTAGCGGGACCAGAAGATGGTGCCGCCCTGCCAGCTGCCCCGGCAGCCGCCGTTGGGCAGGTCGCAGATCACGCCCGTGGTGGGCGCGCCCAGGTCCACGCCGGACGCCTTGAGCTGGTCGTACTTGCCCCGGATCGACTCCTCCCCCGATGCCTGGGTGCTGCCGAACCAGTCGGTGAAGTAGAGGTAGAAGTTGCGATTGCCGTAGGCCGAGCAGCCGTCGCCGGTCCCGTAGCCGGCGTCCAGCGCGGCCCTGTTGGGCGTGTACGGGGTGTAGTTGTAGAGACCCGCGGTGGCCTGGTTCTGGATGTAGACCGGCACGGTGCCGCAGGCTGCGTTCGGGTGGTAGCGGACGTTGTTGACCACGCCCACCCGGTGACCGAACGAGCCGGGGTGCGCCCGGTAGTACTGGAAGCGGTGTGCCGCGTTGTACAGCTGGTTGTAGAAGCCGTAGTACTGCGCGTCGCAGGGGGCGGTGTCCGGACAGCCGTAGCCCACCGCCTTGCGGAGCTTCTCCTCCGTCGGAGCCGATGTCCTGACCAGGCTCTGTTCCTTCTGCAGCAGCACCAGGAGCACCTGGGGGTTGATCCCGCAGGCGCGGCCGACCTTGGCGATGATCGCAGCCGCCGGCTCGCCGGCCATCCCCTCGTAGGTCCCGCAGTAGCCGTCGGCGGCGCGGGTCCAGGTGTCCTGCCGCAGGTTCTTCAGGCACAGGCTGCTGGTGCAGCTGGCACCCTCGCGCTGGAGGAACGCCTGGACCTGCGCGGTGTCCATCGTGGCGGGGTCGTAGAAGACGCTGTCGCTGATGATGTTGCCCGGGTCGAACAACCGCGCGTCGGCCGACTCGTGCAGGCTCGGCTGCTGGGGCGAGGAGCCGGCGACGAAGGCGAGGGCGAGCCCCAGGGCGACCAGGCAGGGCGCGAGCAGGCGGAGGCGGGACCTCACGGCACCACCACCTCGCCGGCCGCGGACTCCCCGACCGACGTGTCCGACGTGTAGCTGAGCACCGCCTCCCACGTCCCCGAGGTCAGCGCGTCGCCGCCGACCCGCACCTCGCCGCAGTCGGTCGTGGTCACATCGGCCGTGCCGAGCGACTCGCCGCGCAGCTCCACGCCGCCGCGGCGGAGGACCAGGGTGCAGGTGGCGTCCTCCTCCACGACGCCGTCGGCGTACCCGCCGGCGACCACGGCCCCGGCAGCGGCGTCGTAGCCGGTGTAGCTCAGCGAGACGGCGACCGCGGTGAGCCCGCCGTCGTCGTCCTCGTCCTGCTCCTGGGGCTCCGGCGCGGGGGTGGTCGCGGTGCGGCGGGACGACGGCTGCTCGTCGGCCTCCTCCTCCGTGCCGCCGTCGGGGTCCTCCGACGACGCGTCCGACGACGACGCGTCCGACGACGGCACGGCCGCGGAGGGCGCGGCCGCCGACGTCGTGGGCGTGGGCGTCTCGGCCGCGGCCGGGGCGGGGTCGCCCGACCGGGTCCAGAGCACGAACGCCCCGGCGGCCAGGAGCAGGGTCACGAGGACCAGGAGGGGACGACGGCGGCTACGACGGGTCCTGCGGGACATGGGCACTCCCAGGTCGACCCACGACGGGGGTCGGTCATCGGCGTCCGGGCGGGGGACGGCGCTGTCCGCTCGCGCGGTGGTCGCGGCCGCACACAGGCGACCGTGTTCGGGAGGCTACTGGCTGTGACGACTCGCAGCGTGGAGCGACGCGGGAGCCGCGTCGCCTGAGGTCACTGGGACACGGCGACGGCCCCGCTGGTGGCGTTCCAGGTCATCGAGCCGTGCTCGAAGTCGGTGCGCATCCCCCCGGAGACCGCGTAGCTGGACCTGGTCGGGAAGCCCAGCGCCGAGGAGCTGCCGCCCCGCTGCCAGTAGGTCTTCGCCATCGCGCCGGAGACCACCTGGCTCCCGGTCGCCGGCGACCAGTACACGTCCCCGCCGGTGAAGCGGACGACGTAGCCGCGGCCGTCGGCGGTCTTCGCGTCGCTGGTGGTCGGGAAGCCCAGCGGGCCGGTCGCACCCCCGGCGGCCAGCCAGGTGGACAGGATGGAGCCGCGCACGACCTGCGTCCCGGTCGCGGCCGACCAGTACACGTCACCGCCCTGGAACCGCACGAAGTAGCCGCGGCCGTCGGCGGTCGCCGCGTCGCTGGTGGTCGGGAAGCCCAGCGGACCGGTCGCCCCGCCCGTGGCGAGCCAGGTGGACAGGATCGAGCCGCGCACGATGCGGGTACCGGTCGCGGCCGACCAGTACACGTCGCCGCCCTGGAACCGCACGAAGTAGCCGCGGCCGTCGGCGGTCGCCGCGTCGCTGGTCGTCGGGAAGCCGAGGTAGCCGGTCGCCCCGCCGGTGGCCAGCCAGGCGTTCAGGATCTCGCCGCGCACGATCTGGGTGCCGGTCGTCGGCGACCAGTAGACGTCGCCGCCCTGGAAGCGGACGTAGGCGCCCTTGCCGGGGACGGGGGTGTCGCTGGTCGTCGGGAAGCCCAGGTAGCCCCCCGAGCCGCCGGCGGCCAGCCAGGTGTCCCGGATCGAGCCGAGGACGGTGCGGGCACCGGTGGCCTGCGACCAGTAGATGTCCCCGCGCTGGAAGCGGACGAAGTAGCCGCGGCCGTCCGGCGTGGGCGCGTCGCTCGTGGTGGGGAAGCCCAGGCCCCCGGTCGGCCCGCCGGCGGCCCGATAGGCGTCGAGGATGTTGCCGCGCACGATGCGCGTCCCGGTCGTCGGCGACCACAGCACCTCGCCGCCCTGGAAGCGGACGAAGGCACCCGTGCCGGCGGGGGTGTCGCTCGTCGTCGGGAAGCCGAGGAAGCCCGTCGGCCCGCCGGCGGCCAGCCAGGTGTCCCGGATCGAGCCGAGGACGGTGCGGGCACCGGTGGCCTGCGACCAGTAGACGTCCCCGCGCTCGAAGCGGACGAAGTAGCCGCCGCCCCCGGGCGTGGGCGCGTCGCTGGTCGTCGGGAAGCCCAGGCCCCCGGTGGCGCCGCCGGTGGCGAGCCAGGCGGCCAGGATGTCACCGCGGACCAGCTGCGAGCCGGTCGCCGGCGACCAGTAGACGTCGCCGTGCTGGAAGCGGACGAAGGCGCCGCGCCCCCCGGGGGTCGGCGCGTCGTCGGAGACGGGTGGCCCGAGCACCGCCGGGCCGCCCGCAGCGAGGTAGCGGTCGAGGATGCCGCCGAGCACCAGCCGGACGCCGCCGAGCGGCGAGGAGTACAGCCGGGCACCGTTCGCATAGACCTGCCACGTGACGCCGGCCGCCGACTGCTCGCCGCCCACCGGCGCGCCGAGCCACGCCCTGAGGCCGGCGTCGGAGTCGTAGCGGGTGGCGATCGGGGACTTGGTGTTCGCCATCCGCGCGGCGACCTTGTCGCGGATCTCGCCCAGCCGCGCGTAGCCGTACCGGCCCGGGCACGCCGTGCTCTTGGTGTCGCGGTGCCCGAAGACCGTCGGGAGGGTGACCCGCGCGCCGGCGGCGTACTTGTCCGTGCCACCCGACGTGAGCGTCGTCGTGCCGCGCGGGTCGACGCCGTAGAGCGAGAACTTCCAGGCGATGATCGCCGCGACCGAGTCGATCATCGCCTGGGGCGTGTCGACGACGTCGTAGTTGCCCATCATCGACACCCCGAAGGTCGAGGTGTTGAAGCCGCCCGCGTGCGCGCCGACCACGGTGCTCGCCAGGCCGCCGGAGCGGCCCTCCCAGAGCCGGCCGAACTTGTCGACGAGGACGTTGTAGCCGATGTCGCCCCAGCCGTTGGACACGGCGTGCGAGTAGTAGATGCCCCGCAGGATCGCCGGGACGTCCTCGGCCGCGTAGTTGTTGCCACTGGCCGTGTGGTGCAGGGTCGTGGCCTTGATCGTGGGCGCGTACTCCGGCGCCCAGGTGCGGATCCGCTCGTCGGCACCCCACTGCGCCCGGGAGTACACGTCGGGCATCGCCATCGCGGCGTCGGCGGTGTCCTGGATCTCCGGGGCGCCCAGGGAGGTGTCGGCCTCGCTGCTGCCCGGGTCGATGAGGTCGAGCTGGACGTCGGTGGGCGCGGCGCCCGACCGCGTCACCAGCTCGACCTCCACGCCGGTACTCGGGCCGGTCCACAGCGGCGAGGTCGCCCCGCGCCGCAGCTCGCCGGTGTCGGCGTCGTCCTCGGGCTCGGCGTCCTCGGTCTCCGTCTCGGTCCACTCGCCCCACTCGCCGGCAGCGTCCTGCACGCGGACCTGGACCACCGTGTCGGTCACCGCCGCGTCGTAGGCCCAGTTGACGTTGACCATCGAGAACTCGTCCACGTCGGTGCGGGTGATCGTCAGCGTCGGTGCCGCGTCGCCGACCCCGGCGACCGGGT
>DATIMX010000648.1:0-4349 GCA_035474935.1 Geodermatophilus sp.
GCCAACTCCTCCGGCGGCGTCATGGGCAAGATGGTCAGCCCGCAGAACCTGGCCATCGCGGCCGCGGCGGTCGGCATGGCCGGCCGGGAGGGTGAGCTGTTCCGGAAGGTGTTCGGCTGGAGCATCCTGCTCCTGCTGGCCATGTGCCTGCTCGTGGTCCTGCAGTCCACGCCGGTGCTGAGCTGGATGGTCCCGGGACCGTGACCTGACCCGCTGACACGACCGCGCCCCCGTACCCGGCTGGGTACGGGGGCGCTGTCGTCTGCGGCGCGGCCTCTCGAAGGTGGCCCCGTACAGAGGCGCGGCCCCGTCCGGAGGCTCGCCGCGAGCGTGCGAGCGGTGCGGAGGGCGGGGTCCTTCCACTGCGAGGGGACCGGGAGGCCGGGGTCCTCAACCGGACTCGGCCTCGCGGGCCTCCCCCAGCCGGTTCAAGCGGGCCAGGAGCTCGCCGAGCGTGGCGACGTCCTCGGCCGGCCAGTCCGCGAGGTCGGCCTCCCAGCGGGCCCGCCGGGCGTCCCGGATGCGGGAGAGCCGGGCCGCACCCTCCGGGGAGGTGCTGAGCACCTGGGCGCGGCCGTCGGCCGGGTCGGCCTCGCGGGTCACCAGGCCCAGCGCGACCAGCGTGGAGACCTGGCGGCTGACCGTGCTCTTGTCGAGCCCCAGCCGGGCCACCAGGTCACTGGCGCGCAGCGGGCCGGCGTCCTGCAGCAGCGCCAGGAGCCCGTAGGCGGCGCCGTCCAGATCGGGGTGCAGCTCCCGGGACAGGCGGGCGGAGATGGCCCGGGAGCGGCGCAGCAGCAGGCCGATCTCCCGCTCCACCCGCACGTAGGCCTCGCGCGTGTCCACCTGGGTCACCCTTTGTCCCGGGGGCGCCACACCACCAGCGCCGAGGTCGAGGGCCGCAGCGGCACCAGGTCGCGGCCGTAGCCGGCGCGGACGGCGGACTCGGCCGCGACCACCCGGCTCTCGGCGAGCTCGAGCTCGGTGAGGAGCTCCTCCACCCGCTGCTGCAGCGCCTCGACCTGCGACTCCAGGTCGATGATCCGCTTGATGCCGGCCAGGTTGACGCCGTCCTCCTGGGAGAGCCGCTGCACCTCGCGGAGCAGCGCGACGTCCCGCGGGCTGTACCGCCGGCCGCCGCCGCGGGTCCGGCCGGGGCTGACCAGCCCCAGCCGGTCGTACTGGCGCAGCGTCTGCGCGTGCATGCCGGCCAGCTCCGCGGCGACCGAGATGACGAAGACCGGCGCGTCCTCGGCGACGGCGCGGCCCACGTCGGCCTGCTCGCGCGCACCGTCGGTCGGGAGACTCACCGCGCACCCCTCTGCTGCACCGCGGCGGTGATCCGCGGCCGCGGGTCGCCGAGCTCGGCCTCGAGCACCTTGACGGCGTCCTCCGCGGCGGGCGTGAGCCGCTTGGGCACCGCCACCTCGACGGTCACCAGCAGGTCACCGGACCGGCCCTTGCCAGGGACACCGCGTCCGCGGACCCGCAGCGTCTGGCCGCTCGCCGTCCCCGCGGGGACCTTGAGCGTGACGTTGCCGTCGAGCGTGGGCACGGTCAGCGTCGCCCCGAGGGTGGCCTCGGCGAAGGTGATCGGCACGGTGAGCGTCAGGTCGTTGCCCTTGCGGCCGAACAGCTCGTGCTCGGACACGTGGACGACGACGAACAGGTCGCCGGCCGGACCGCCGCGCCGCCCGGGGGCGCCCTTGCCGGCCAGCCGGATGCGCTGGCCGTCCTTGACGCCGGCCGGGATCCGCACGGTGATCGTGCGGGTCTGGTTGGTGACGCCGTTGCCCGCGCAGGTCGGGCAGGGGTCGTCGACGACCTGGCCGGTGCCGCGGCAGTTGCGGCACGGCTCGGAGAAGGCGAACGCCCCCTGGCTGCGGCTGGTCACCCCGGCGCCCTGGCACACCGGGCAGGTGTGCGGGGAGGTGCCGGGCCGGGCGCCGCTGCCGTGGCAGGTCGGACAGGTGCCCGGGCTCTGCATCCGCAGCGGCACGGTCACGCCGAGGACGGCCTCCTCGAACGAGAGGGTCGCCTCGGTCTCGACGTCCTGTCCGCGGGCCGGGCCGGACGCGGCCTGGCTGCGGGCCCGCGCCGAGCCGGCACCGGCCCCGCCGCCCCCGAACAGGCCCCCGAACAGGTCGCCGAGCCCGCCGGCACCGCCACCGGCGCGCCCGCCGGTGGCGGTGCCGAAGAGGTCGCCGAGGTCGAACGCCTGGCCGCCGCCCGCCCCACCGGGGAACCCGCCGGGGAAGCCGGCGCGCGCGCCCGCCCCTCCGGACCCGAACAGCCGGCGGGCCTCGTCGTACTCCGCCCGCCGCTTGGGGTCGGAGAGGACGTCGTAGGCCTCGGAGACCTCCTTGAACCGGGCCTCCGCGTCCGCGTTGCCCGGGTTCTTGTCCGGGTGCAGGTCGCGCGCCAGCTGGCGGTAGGCCCGCTTGATGGCCGCCGCGTCGGCGTCCTGGGCGACGCCCAGAGCGGCGTAGTAGTCCTTCTCGATGAAGTCCCGGGTGCTCATCGGGCGCCCCCTCTCCGGCTCAGTCGGCCGCCGGGCCCTCGCCCGGCTGCGCGGGGGCGGTCCCGTCGGTCGTGCTCTCGGCGGGCGCGGCCGCCAGCGGGCTCTCCGGGTCGGTGACCGCGACCATCGCCGTCCGCAGCACGCGGTCGCCGCGGCGGAAACCCTGCCGCAGCACCGTCGTCGCGGTCGGGACGTCGACCTCGGCCGAGGTGTCGTGGATGACCGCCTCGTGCAGCGCCGGGTCGAACGGGTCGCCGGCCTTGCCGAAGGCCTCGACACCCAGGCCGTCGAGCAGCCCCAGGACGCGGTCGGCCACGACCTTGAACGCGCCGGTCAGGTCGCCGTGGTCCCGGGCCCGCTCGATGTCGTCGACGATCGGGAACAGCTGGGTGGCGAACCGCTCGGCGGCCTGGTCCACCACGAGCTGACGGTCCCGGTCCACCCGCCGCCGGTAGTTCGCGTACTCGGCGGTGACCCGCTGGAGGTCCTCGGTCCGCTCCGCCAGCTGGCGGGACAGGTCGTCGTCCACCACCGTCGGCTGTCCGCCGTCGGCGGTGGCCTCGTGCTCGCTCATCTGCTCCCCTGCTGGGTGTACGCCCGGGCGGGCGCCGGCCGGCTGCTCACCGGCCGGCACCCGCACGGTGCCGCTGGTCGGGTCGATGCGCCGCTTGTCGCGGATGACGACCCGCGGCTCCTCTTCCCTGTCCGTCATCGGCGGTCGTTGTCCTCGTCGATGATCTCGGCGTCGACCACGTCGTCGTCCGACGCGGTGGCACCGGTGGCACCCGTCGCACCACCGGGCGTGCCGGCGTCACCTGCGGCACCGGCACCCGCGGCGCCGGCCGCCCCCGCCTCGGCCTGCTGGGCGTAGAGCGCCCCGCCGACCTCCTGGGAGACCCGGGCGACCTTCTCCTGAGCCGCCTTGATCGCCGCGATGTCCGAGCCGCCGAGGGCCGAGCGCAGCTCGGTGAGGGCCTCGCCGAGCTCCTCCTTCTTGTCGGCCGGGATCTTGTCACCGTTCTCGGCCAGGAACTTCTCGGTCTGGTACTGCAGCGACTCGGCCAGGTTGCGGGTCTCGGCCTCCTCGCGGCGGCGCTTGTCCTCCTCGGCGTGCGCCTCGGCGTCCCTCATCATCCGCTCGATGTCGTCCTTCGGGAGCGCCGAGCCACCGGTGATGGTCATCGACTGCTCCTTGCCCGTGCCGAGGTCCTTGGCGTGGACGTGGACGATGCCGTTGGCGTCGATGTCGAACGCGACCTCGATCTGCGGGACGCCACGCGGCGCCGGGGGCAGACCGGTCAGCTCGAACATGCCGAGCTTCTTGTTGTAGGCGGCCATCTCGCGCTCACCCTGGAAGACCTGGATCTGCACGGACGGCTGGTTGTCGTCGGCCGTCGTGAAGATCTCCGAGCGCTTGGTCGGGATCGTCGTGTTGCGCTCGATGAGCTTGGTCATGATCCCGCCCTTGGTCTCGATGCCCAGGGACAGCGGGGTGACGTCGAGCAGCAGGACGTCCTTGACCTCGCCGCGGAGGACACCGGCCTGCAGCGCGGCGCCGATGGCCACGACCTCGTCGGGGTTGACGCCCTTGTTGGGCTCCTTGCCGCCGGTCATCTCGCGGACCAGGTCCGTGACGGCGGGCATGCGGGTCGAGCCACCGACGAGGACGACGTGGTCGATCTGACCCACGGAGATGCCGGCGTCGCGGATCGCCTGGTTGAACGGCGCGCGGGTGCGCTCGAGCAGGTCCTGGGTCAGCCGCTGGAACTCGGCACGGGTCATCGTGACGTCCAGGTGCAGCGGGCCCTCGGCGCCGGCGGTGATGTAG
>DATIMX010000649.1:0-3356 GCA_035474935.1 Geodermatophilus sp.
GCAGGACGTCGTACATCCAGACGATCGGGGTCAGGAAGAACAGCAGCTGGACGACGCTCTGGGTCACCGGCGGCAGGTCGCGGAACCGGGTGCTCACGATGCCGATGAGCAGCGCCACCCACATCCCGTTGACGACGAGCAGGCCGAACGCCAGGAAGGCCGACAGGTCGGTCCACCGCAGCGGCTGCGGGAAGAAGACGAGCATGACCGCGTAGACGATGAGGTTGTGGGCGAAGAACAGCGTCTGGCGCCACACCAGCCGGTACACGTGGATGCTGATCGGCGCCGGGAGGTGGGTGATCAGCCCGGAGTTGGCGACGAACACCTCCGAGCCCTCGCCGATGCACCCGGCGATGAAGGTCCAGACGATCATCCCGACGAGGACGTGCGGCAGCAGCGTCGCCAGGTCTAGGCCGAACAGCGCCGAGTAGAGGATCCCGAGCGCGATGGCGGTGACCGCCATGCTGATGGTGATCCACATCGGGCCGAGGACCGAGCGCCGGTAGCGCTGGCGGATGTCCTGCCAGCCCAGCTGCAGCCACAGCTCCCGCTGCTCCCAGCCGCGGGCGAGGTCGCGGAAGGCGGAGCGGAAGTCGCGGCCCGGGGGCCGCACGTGCGCGGGGATGCCGGGCGTGGCGGCGGTGGTGCTGCTCGTCGACATGCCGGGACCTACTCGGCCTCGGCGCCGAAGAGGCGCCGCCAGTTCTCGCGGCTGGTCAGCTGCGGCAGCGCGTCGCGGTACTGCTGCGCGGCCGCCGGGCCACGCCTGGCCAGCCGGTAGCAGGCCGCGGCGCTCTCGCGCAGCAGCGCGACGGCCCGGTCGCGGTCCAGGTCGCGGACCCGCACCCCCTCCTGGGAGGCGTCGGTGACGATGGCGCGGCGGTACCGGGAGACGTGCCACCACTGGGCGTCGTCCGCGGTGATGGCGACCGAGCCGGCGGTGCGGCCGGTCAGCTGCCACAGCAGGCGCTTGGCCAGCACCGCGCGGAACTGCGACGGGTCGGGCAGCGCGCGCTCGATGGTCTCGCCGCGCAGCGGGACGCCGGGGATCTCGGCGGCGTCGTGCTTCACCGTCTCCGGGTAGGCCTTGCGCAGCTCGCGGACCTCCCCGAGGACCCGCTGCCCGCCGTCGGCCAGGATCTCCGGGCCGGCGAGGAAGTCGTCGATGCCCTTGACGACGGTCGCGGCCAGCCCGTACTGCAGCCCGGCGATGTAGGCCACCAGCCGCCCGAACAGCGTGACCGCGATGGCCCGGCTGTCGAAGTCCGTGTGCAGGGCCGAGGTGATCAGGCTGTTGCGGATGCTGAAGTACCGCGACCAGTCGTCCTGGTCCTTCCAGGTGAAGTCGGCGTGCCAGACGCCGGCCCCGGGGAGGGTGACGGTGGTGAAGCCGTTCTCGCGGGCGCGGTAGCCGTACTCGATGTCGTCCCACTGGAAGAAGACCGGCAGCGGGTAGCCGGTCGCCGAGACGATCTCCGACGGCAGCAGCGCGCTCCACCAGGCGTTGTAGTCGGCGTCGACCCGCAGCTCCTGGTTCTCCTCGGTCAGGTCGGCGTTCCACAGCGCACCGGGCACGACCTTGCCGGCCTGCAGCTTGACCAGGTCGGCGAACTCCGCGCCGGTGTGCAGCCGCTTCGGGTGCAGCGCGTACAGCATCTGCGCGCCGACGATCACCGGCTCGCGCGCCGAGTTGGCGAACGCGGTCATCCGGATGATCGACTCGGGCTCGAGGACGATGTCGTCGTCCATGAACAGCACGTTCGCGTGGTGCTCGGACTCGACCTCGGTGATCTCGTACATGCCGCGGGTGAACCCGCCGGCGCCACCGAGGTTGGCCTGGGTGATGTAGCGCAGCCGGCCGGCGAGGGCGGCGGAGACCTGCTCGAAGTCCGGGTGCGCGGAGACCCGCTTGTCGCCCTGGTCGACGACGTAGACGGTGTCGAGCTCGTCGAGCGCGGGGAGGTCGGCGGCCAGCGTCTGCAGGGTCTTCACGCAGTCCGCGGGGCGGTTGTGCGTGCAGATGACGACGGCGGTCTTCCGTGGCCGCGGCGGGTGCGGGATCGTCCAGCGGCCCGAGGACACGGTCAGCGGGGCGTCGGCGCTGCTGAACTCGGCCCAGACGGCACCGCCGTCGACGAACCGGTCGAGGGTCACGGTGAGCGACACCGCGCCGGACCCGGACAGCGCCGCGCCGGTCAGCACCCGCTCCTCGCCCGTGGGGTCGCTGGCGAGGATCTCGACCCGGCCCTCCCCCGAGGTCTGGGCCTCGAAGGTCATCTCCCGCACCGCGGTCCAGCGCTGCCAGTACGAGGCGGGCACGCGGCCGGAGTAGGTGTTGGTCGACAGCGCCGAGTGGGGTGCGAGCGTGAAGGAGGTGCGCTCCAGGTCCACGTGGCCCTGCACGGTCTTGGCGTACAGCTCGCCCGGCAGACCCGGCGCGGGCGGCAGGGTGAGGAGCCGCTGGGCCAGGCCGGCGACGGCGCCCGTCGGCTCGGTCTGGGCCACGGGCGGCTCGGCGGAGGTGGTGGTCATAGGCTTGTGCAGTCCTCAGGACGACGGCATGACGGGTCCAGGTCGCGCGGCGGTCGACCGGGCGTGGACCACCCACCGGTCACGGCAGCGGCGCGCGTCCCTCGACCGGTTTCGATGACCGCAGCATAACCGCGTCGTCCCCTGACGGCCCGAGGCCCGGCGGAACGGGACCCCATCCGTCACATCGCCCTCAGGAGGGCCGGGCCACCCCGGCGGAACCAGTCCGTCCCAGCCTGCTTGCTACCGTCGCGCCGATGGCAGTCGCAGACCCCGAGGTCGGGGCGCCGACCCCCGTGCGGAACGGGCTGGAGGTCGTCGCCGGGCTGGTCGACGCCTACGCCCGGCGCACCCCCGTGGAATCGGTCGCCGTCGTCGGCAACGCCCCCGTGCCCGCCGACCCCGGACGGGCCGCGGCGATCGACGCGGCCGACCTGGTGGTCCGCGTGAACGGCTTCGCCCTCGACGGTCCGCAGCACCCCCGGGGGCTGGGCACGCGCGCCGACGTCGTCGTCACGCAGTGGGCCCTCGAGGCGACGCCGTGGGTCTTCGCCGACTACCGGTCCCGGCTCTACCTCTACAACGAGCCCGGGATGATGTACGCCGACGTCGAGCGGCTGCCCGCCTGGTGGCCCCCGGACCTCGGCCTGGTGCCGATCCCCAACCGGGAGGTCAACCAGCCGCTGTCCCGCGCGCTCGGCTTCGACCCGGCCCAGCCGCGGTGGGCGACGACGGGCACGGTCGCGGCCTGGCTGGTGCGCCTGCTCTACCCGGACGCGCGGCTGCTGCTCGCCGGGTTCTCCTTCATCTGGACCCCGGTGCAGTCG
>DATIMX010000650.1:0-2124 GCA_035474935.1 Geodermatophilus sp.
GGAGGAGCTGGCCCGGGCCGGGATGCTGCCCTCCTGGGTGGGCGACGAGGCACTGCACCTGTCGCACCGGTCGAACCTGCTGGCCAAGGAGCCGGACTTCTACCGGCCGCTGTTCGGCCCGCTCTTCGGCGCCGAGCCCGAGGACCTGCCCTACGTGTGGCCCGAGCCCGACGACCTCCGGCCGGCGCCGGAGCCCGAGGGCACGCGGGTGTGGGTGGTGCGCCCCCGGGCGCACAACGAGCTCGGCGCCTGCCTGGCCGCGGGTGTGGTCGGGCTGGGCACTCAGTCGGGCATCGACGTGGACGCCACCGGGCAGTCGCCGGCCGAGCTGCGCGCGCTGTCCAAGGAGATCTCCGGCCGCCGCCCGGCCAAGGACCTGCGCCAGCTCTCGGCCTTCCTCGACGAGGTCCGCCCCGGCGACCCGGTCGCACTGCCCATCGAGCACGGCGCGGGGCTGCTCGTGGGGGAGGTGGTCGGGGACTACCTGTTCGAGGGGCGCGAGCTGCTGCCGCACCGCCGTCCCGCCCGCTGGGACCGCGTCGTGCCCCGCGCCGCCGCCCGCCCGCCGGCCACGCTCCAGGACCCGCGCGCGCTGTTCGCCGTCGTCATCGACCCCGACGTGCTGCCGCCGGCGCTGGCCGGCACCACCTACCGCGAGCCGGCCCTGCCGCTGGCGTAGGCGGCGCCGGGCGCCGCGGTCAGCCGCTCGCCGGCCACCGGCCGCCGGTGCCCGGTCGCGACGACCAGCGTCCACGCCGCGACGTGCAGGCGGCGCAGCTCCAGCCACGGCGCCAGCTCGGCGTCGGAGGGGCCGCCGATCGCGTCCAGCGCGGCCCGGCCGTCGAGCCGGGAGGTGCTGCGCAGGCAGGCGAGGTCCCAGGCGCGCGGACCGGCGCAGGTGTCCTCGAAGTCGGTCCACCGCCAGCCGTCGGGGGTGGCCAGCAGGTTGCCCGGGTGCGCGTCGCCGTGCAGCCGCACCACCTCGCCGACCAGCCTCGGACGGAGCTCCGCCAGCCGGTCGCGCAGGTGGTCCAGCTGCGCCGGAGCGGCCCCCCACGACCGCCCCAGCGAGACGAAGCGGGCGAGGTCGTCGAGCGGGGTGTCCAGCGGCGCGCCGTCCACCGGCAGCGCGGCCAGGTGCCGGTGCAGCTCGACCAGCGCCGCGGCCGTCTCTCCGGGGGACGGCGCCACCGGCAGCACCTCGACGAGCTGCCAGAAGGAGAGCTCGAGGCCCGCGTACCGGTGCGGCCCCGGCGGCAGCAGGTCGCTGGGCGGGACCACCGGCGCGCCCGCCGCCGCGAGCGCACCGGCGACCGCCACGTCCCGGGCGAACGAGCGCAGTGGGCTGGTGCGCAGCAGCGGCGTCAGGGTCGCCACGCGGGCCACGACCGGCGCCGGCGCCAGGTGGACGACGACGTTGACGCCGTCCCGCAGCACCCGCGGCTCGGTCGGACGGATCCCGTGCTCGGCGGCCACCGCCCGGGCGGCGAGCAGGGCCCGCGCCGCCCGGCCCCCCTGCAGGCGGAAGGCCCCCGACCTCCCCGCCCTTCGCCAGCTCAGGGCGGTGCCCTGGAGGGGGCCGGGACGGGGGTCAGGGGGGTCCTTCGTCATGCGCCGGGGCGGCGCACGTTCTGCAGCCGCACCTGGCCGCGGGCGACCAGCTTGCCGTCGTCGGCCCGGGTGAGCAGGACCTGCCAGAGCTGCTGCGTGCGGCCCTGCTGCACCGGCTCGGCGACGACCTGCAGCCGCCCCTCGGTCATCGAGCGGATGAAGTCGGTGTTGTTGTTGACGCCGACGGCGAACTGCCCGTCGTCGGCCACCGCGACGCTCGCGCCGATGCTGGCCGCGGACTCGATGACGGCGCAGTAGAGCCCGCCGTGGACGACGCCCCACGGGGTGTGCTGCTCGGGCCCGACCTGGACCGTGCCGGTCACGCGGGTGCCGCTGACCTCGCCGACCTCGAAGGCGGTGGCGGCGACGAACGGGCTGGCCGAGGCGAGGTCGACCGCGGGCAGGTCGGCGCTCATGCGGCGTCCCACACGAGGCAGAACGGGTGGCCCACCGGGTCGGCGTAGACGCGGAAGTCGCCTCCGCCGCCGGGCAGCGAGCGCGCGCCGAGCGCGA
>DATIMX010000651.1:0-9096 GCA_035474935.1 Geodermatophilus sp.
CGCACTGCGGGGACAGCGCCAGCTGCTCGATCGGCACGTACCGGGCGGCCTCGTCGATGCGGCGCTTCAGGGCCTCCTTGCTCTCCAGGTCCGGCCGCTTGGTGGTCACCAGCCCGAGGACGACGCGCTTGCCCGGCGGCACGAACCGCAGCGGCTCGAACCCGCCGGAGCGGGCGTCGTCGTACTCCAGGAAGAACCCGTCGACCGCCAGGCCGCCGAACAGCGCCTCCGCGACGAAGTCGTAGCCGCCCTCGGCGACCCAGGACGAGCGGAAGTTGCCGCGGCACATGTGCGTGGTGACCGTCAGCCCCTCCGGACGGCCGGCCAGCGCGGCGTTGATCTGCCGGATGTAGCGCTCGTGCTGGTGCTCGGCGTCGCGCCCCTGCGCGGCCAGCTCGGCGCGCTGCGCGGGGTCGTTGAGGTAGGCCAGGCTGGTGTCGTCCAGCTGCAGGTAGGTGCAGCCCTGCGCGGCGATGCCCCGCACCTGCTGGGCGTAGGCCGCCGACAGCGCGTCCCAGAAGGCGTCCTCGTCGGGGTACACGGCCGGGTCGATCGCCGCGGCGCCGCCGCGGTAGTGGACCATCGAGGGCGAGGGGATCGTGAGCTTCGCCGTCTGCGTCTCCGTGACCTGCCCCTGCAGGTACGCGAAGTCCGCGGCGAAGATGGGCTCGTCGATCGACAGCAGCCCGTCGACGTGCAGGCCCGCCGGCGTGAAGTCGATGGTCCCGTCGGCGTTCTTGAAGTGGACGACGATGTCCTCGCCGGTCACCTTGCTGATGCCGCCGATGGCGTAGATGAAGTCCATGTGCCACGAGGCGCGGCGGAACTCGCCGTCGGTGGCGGTGCGCAGGCCGACGTCCCCCTGCATGCGGACGACGTCGGCGATCGCCTCGTCCTCGACGCCACGCAGCTCGGCCGCGTCGATCTCCCCGGCGGCGAAGCGGGCCCGGGCCTCGAGCAGGCCCTGCGGGCGCAGGAGGCTGCCGACGTGGTCGGCACGGAACGGCGGTCCGGAGGTGTCGGTCATGTCCCGAGCTTGCCTCCTGCCGCGGTGTGTCGCAGCGCCCGCGCCGACGCGGTGATCCGGCCTCGCCACGGGGTAGGCGACGTACATGACCGACCCCTTCGAGATCGAGGCACAGGGCGAGTCCGAGTTCGTCGTGCGGCTGCGCGGCGACGGTGAGGACACCGAGTCCTGGTTCCGGCTCAGCCCCGGGCTCCGCGAGGAACTCGGCCTGGACGTGGACGACGAGGAGCTGGTCCGGCGGACCGTCCGCTTCCTCCTCGGCCACCAGGACGCGGCCGACTTCCCCGACATCGTCGAGATCGAGGACGTCGTCGCCGGTTACCCCGACTACCTCGACGCCGTCCGCGGCTGACCGATCCGGGGGCACCACGGTGATCCGGATCGTGCGGGTGCACGAGCTCGACCCCGGCGTCCCGGGGGCCCGGTTCCTCGTCGACCGGTTGTGGCCGCGCGGGGTCGCCCGGGACGCCCTGGCCCTGGACGGCTGGCTCCGCGACGCCGCTCCCAGCGACGAGCTGCGCCGGTGGTTCGGCCACGACCCGGCCCGGTGGGAGGAGTTCCGCCGGCGGTACGTCGCCGAGCTCGACGCCTCCCCCGAGACCTGGGCACCGCTGCGGGCCGCCGCCGCCGAGGGCGACGTCGTCCTGCTCTACGCCGCACGGGACCGCGAGCACAACAACGCCGTCGTCCTGCGCGACCACCTCGAGCAGGCGCTCAGCCGGTAGCCCGCCGGCCCTGCTGGACCGACCAGGTGTTGCCGTCGGGGTCGTCGAAGAAGACGAAGGACGCGAAGTCCGCGTCCTGCGGGTCCGGGCCCGGCGCCATCCGGCCGTCCTCGAAGTGCACGACGCCGCTGCTGTCGATGCCTGCCCGCTCGAGCTGCTCGGCCGCCGCGCGGATGTCCGCGACGACGAACTGAGTGCCCTTCATCGATCCCGGTGCGCCCTGCGGCAGGCCCTGGCCGAAGACGATCGAGCAGGCCGACCCCGGCGGGGTCACCTGGACGACCCGGAAGGAGTCGCCCGCCCGGTGGTCGGTGTCCACCGGGAAACCGAGCCGGTCCCCGTAGAACGCCTTGGCGCGGTCGACGTCGGTCACGGGGACGACGACGACCTCCAGCTTCCAGTCCACGGGGGCTCCTCGCGGTCGGTTCCCGGGTTGCGGCGGGTCGTGGCGGAGGCCGCCGAGGGCCTCCGGCGGGAAGGTACAGCTCGTGTCGCCGAGCAGCAGGGCGCGGTAGGTGGCCGTGGCCGCCTCCTCCAGGTTCAGCGCCCGCCGGAAGGCCATGCCGACGTCCGGCCCCAGCGCCGAGCAGCCGTGGTGGGACAGCACGATGCAGTCGTGCTGCCGCGCCTGCTCGGCGGCACCGTCGGCGAGCTCGTCGGAGCCGTTCGGGTGGTACGGGACGGTGCCGACCGACCGCACGTAGACGGCGTGGTCGAGGGTGATCAGCCGGATCCGGTGGCCGAGGGCGTCGACCAGGACGGCGTGCGGCGGGTGCAGGTGGACGACGGCGTTCACGTCCGGGCGGGCGCGGTAGGTGCGCTGGTGGAGCTTCCACTCGCTCGACGGCCGCTCGGCCCCGGCGGTGACCTCGCCGTCCACGGTCACCACGCTGAAGTCCGCGGGGGTCAGCCGGTCCAGCCACGTGCCGGCCGCGGTCACCACGAACTCGGTTCCCCCCGGCAGCCGGGCGGAGAGGTTGCCGCCGCTGGCCAGCACCAGTCCGCGCTCCACCGCCAGGCGGCCCACCTCGACGAGCTGGTCGACCACCTCCGCACGTGTCGCGGCTGCCCTCATGCGGCGAAGTAGGAGGCCACGTCGGACGGGGCGAACCGCCCGCGGTCGGTGACCACGACGCTGACGAACCGCGGCGGGGTGACGTCGAAGGCGGGGTAGACGCCGGTGACGAGCCCGGACGCCGTGCGGTGGCCGAGGCACTGCAGCACCTCGCGCCCGTCCCGGTCCTCGAGCTCGACGGCGGACGCGTCCGGCGCCTGCCGGTCCGGGGCCTGGACCAGCGCCAGGTACGGCACCCCGAAGGTGTGCGCGGCGACCGCGATCTGCAGGGTGCCGATCTTGTTCACGACGGAGCCGTCCATGGTGACGCGGTCCGCGCCGGTCACGAAGGTGGTGACGTCGCCCCGGCTCATGAGGTGCGCGGGCATGCCGTCGGTGACCAGCCGCGTGGGGACCCCCATCTCCGCCAGGCTCTCCGCCGTCAGGCGGGCGCCCTGCAGGTAGGGCCGCGTCTCGGTGCACACGGCGTCGATGCGCTTGCCCGAGCGCAGCACCGCCGCGACGGTCTCGGTGAGGTAGGACTCCGCCCAGCAGTGGGTCAGGACCGTGGCGCCGTCCGGGATCAGCGCGGCGGCGTGCTCCCCGAGGCGCCGGTGGCCGGCCCGGTGCCGCTCCGCGACCGCCCGGGCGGCCCGCTCGACGGCGGGCCCCGGCAGCTCCCCGGCGTCCACCGCAGCCGTCCCGACCGCCAGCAGCTCGGCGACGACGTCCCGGATGCCGTTGTTCGTCGGTCGGGTGGACACCAGTCGGTGGCCGGCCGCCGTCAGGAGGTCGCGACGCGCCCGTGCCGTGGGGAGCCGGTCGGCGTCCCGGGCGGCGAGCGTCATCCCGCCGGCCGCCGCGAAGAGCGGGCCGAGGCTCTGGGTGACCATCTCCTCGATCGCCCGGGCCACGTCCTCGGAGCTGCGACAGGTCACCCAGGTCCGTGCGAAGGGGAAGACGCGGCGGTCCAGGATCCGGACGGCGTCCGGCTCCACCACCACGCTCTGCCCGACCAGGGTCGGGACGGGGACGTCCGTCGTGATCATCGGCGAGTGGCCGGCCGACACGCCGGCGGGGGCAGCCACCCGACGATGATCGCGGCCCGAGCGCGCGTCGGCTACCCGCCGGGTCGGGCGCTTCCACTTCTCGGTGACCCCGCCGGGCGACGTCGACGCCGACAACGTCAGCGCGCAGCTGCACGACGGCGTGCTGACGGTGCACGTCCCGAAGTCCGCGCAGGCCAAGCCGCGGCGGATCGCCATCAGCAGCTGAACCCCGACGCGAATGCGCGCTGGTGGACGCCTCCTGGACCGGACGCGTCCACCAGCGCGCGACCGCGGGACGTCGCACGGTGGCCACCGACTCGCCGGCGCGGCGCGTCGCGGGCGCTGACGAGGAGAGGTCAGCCGGCGGTCGGCTCCAGGGTCTGCACCATCCTGTCGAGGACGGCGACCGCGCGCTCGTGGTCCCCGCCAGGCAGCTCGACGGCGTCGGCGACCAGGGTGCGGCCGTCGAGGTCCAGCGCCCACGTCGTGATGCGGGTGCCCTCGGGGTACAGGCCCACGGTCGTCACCTGCTCGGTGCGCACCGCCGGCCGGCCGCCCACCTCCAGCTCGGTGCGCGCCACCTCGTCCGGCATCGGCACGGCGACCTGCGCGAGGGGCGCGTCGACGACCTGCACGGCCACCGGCGCGGTCCGCGCGTCGGAGGCCTCGGGGACGACGACGTCCTCACCGGGTCCGAACCAGCTGCAGGCCGGGAGCACGCCGTCGGCGTTGGTCGCCCAGTCGGCCGGGAAGGCGACCCGGTAACCGGAGGCGCTGGTGCAGGAGTCCGCGTCGTCCGCCGGTGGGGGCGCGACGACGGCCTGCGCAGCGAGCGAGACGCCGACCGCCTGGGGCGTCGGGCCGGTGGCCGGGGCCGCGCAGGCGGCGAGGGCGAGCAGGGGGACAGCGGCAGCGGTGGCGCGGAGGTGGCGCACGGTCTCGGCGTCCTCCCGGTCGGGGTCGGTGGGCTCCCCTGCCCTGCCCAGCCGGCCCGCGTCCTGAACACGCCGGTCCCGGATCACGAGCCGCAGCCACCACGGCGGCGGCCCCCAGGGGAGCCGCCGCCGTGGCGTGCAGGTGCTGCCGACGTCAGCCGGCGAGCGTGATCCGGTCGGTGGCCGGCGGTGCGACGGGCGAGTTCGCGCCCAGGTAGGCGACGAAGGCGTCCAGGTCGATCGAGGTGGTCACCCGGTTCGTGCCCTCCCGGAGCACCGTGAAGCCGTCCCCACCGTCGGCGAGGAAGCCGTTCACCGTGATCCGGTAGACCGCGCCCGGGTCCACAGGGGTGCCCTCGACGGCGAGGTCGCCGACCCGCTGGCCCGAGCAGGGGTCGGCGGCCGTGCCCGCCGGGGCGTCCGGGCTCACGGTGTAGCGGACCGTCGCGGAGGGCTGCAGCACGCGGTCGACGACGTACTGCTGCTCGAGCAGGCAGTCCAGCTGGGCCCCGGTCAGGTCCAGCGTCACCAGCGTGTTGGCGAACGGCTGGACGGTGAAGGCCTCCTCGTAGGTGACGTCCCCCGCGCCGAGGTCGGCCCGGACCCCGCCCGGGTTCATGAAGGCCGCGACGGCCTGCTCGTCCCGGGTGTCGGCCAGCTGCGCGTCGGCGATCAGGTCGCCCAGCGGCGTCTCCCCGGTGTCGTCGGCGGTGCGGGTGATGTCGGCCGTGGCCTGGCCGACGACCTCGTTGGCGATCGGGCCGAGCGCGGTGCGGTAGCGGGCGATCAGCTCGGTCTGCGCCGGGTCCGCGGCCAGGTCCCGGGTGACGACGGTGTTGTCGGCGGTCGCCCCGATGACGTCCCCGGTCTCCCGGTCGACCCGGAGGTCGATGTCGGTGACCAGGCGGCCGTTGGAGCTCGCGCTGGTGACGAGCTTGTGGTCGATGCGGCAGTTGTAGGCCTGGTGGGTGTGCCCGCTGACGACGACGTCGATGGCGTCGGACATGCCGGTGGCGATGTCGACGATCGGCCCGGTCAGCCCGTTGCAGCCGTCGACGTCCCAGGCGTTCTCACCGGTCTGGGCCCCGCCCTCGTGCAGCAGGACGACGATGGCCTCGACGCCCTGGGCCTGCAGCTCGGCGGCGTACCGGTCGGCCGTCTCGACCTCATCGGCGAAGTCGAGCCCCGCGATGCCCTGCTGGGTGACGATGTCGGCCGTGCCCTCGAGGGTCATGCCGATGAACCCGATCCGGACCCCGTCCACCTCGTGGACGGCGTACGGATCGAGCAGCGGCTCCCCGGTCTGGGTCCAGAAGGCGTTGGCCGACAGGTACCGGAAGTCCGCGCCCTCGTAGGGGGTGCCGTCGGCGCAGCCGTCGACCGGGTGGCAGCCGCCGTTCTGGATGCGCAGCAGCTCGTCGGTACCCTCGTCGAACTCGTGGTTGCCGACGCTGGCGTAGTCCAGCCCGGCCAGGCCGAGCGCCTCGATGGTGGGCTCGTCGTGGAACGCGGCCGACAGCAGCGGCGAGGCACCGATCAGGTCGCCGGCGGCGACGGTGATCGTGTTGTCCTCCCCCTGCTGCTCGGCGAGCTGGGCCAGCTGGGTGGCCAGGTACGCGGAGCCACCGGCCGACACGGTGACCGGCGTGCCGTCCGGGTTGGTCCCGGTGCGGATCTGGCCGCCGGACCCGCTCGGCGGCTCGAGGGCGCCGTGGAGGTCGTTGAGGGCGAGCAGCTGCACGTCGACCGGCTGGCCTCCTCGTGGGGCGTCGCCGGAACGGCCCGGCGCAGCGGCGGCGGAGGTCGCGGCGGCCACCGCGAGGCCGGCGATCGTGGTGGACACGGCGGCCGCGACGGTGGCGCGGCGGACGATGGGTCGCATCGGTCCCCCCAGGCGGACGGGCCGGACCGTTCCGGCACGACCCGACTGTATGTAGTCGGAGATGAACACCACGTGTCGGCCTCGAGGCCGGACGATCAACTCACCGTCGCCGGGCCGGAGCCCCGCGTCAAGGTCGCGGCCGGGTCAGCCGGTGCGCCGCTCCACCGTCCGAGCGGTCACCCGGCGGATCCGGTCGGCCTGGCGGGAGAGCACCAGGTCCAGCACCCGGTCGACCGGCGGCACCTCGCCCAGCCGGGCCAGCCCCATCCACCGCGGCACGGCGACCGTGCGCGACCACGGCGAGGTCAGGCAGCCGGCGATCTGGCCGGCGACCCGGTCGGGGCTGATCCCGCGGGAGAGCCGGCCCCGGGCGTCGTCGTCCGACACCGGCGGGGAGCCGTGCCCGCGGGCCAGCCACTCGGTCTGCACCGGCCCGGGGTTGACCGTGTGCACCCGCACGCCTCGGGCGGTCACCTCCCGCCGCAGCCCCTTCACGAAGCCCTGCACCCCGGCCTTGGTCGCCGAGTAGACGGTCAGTGGCGGCACCTGAGACCACGCCGCCACCGAGGCGACGGTCACGACGTCGGCGCGGCCGCGCTGCGCCGCGGCGCTCAGCAGGTGCGGCAGCGCGATCCGGGTGAGCTCCACGACGCCGGTCAGGTTCAGCCCGATCAGCCGCTCCACGGCGTCCCCGGGCATGTCCTCGACCAGCCCCGCCCAGCCCAGCCCGGCGTTGAGGACGACGGCGTCGAGCCGCCCGTGCTCGTCCAGGACGCGGTCGAGCAGCCGGTCGCGGTCCGCGGCGTCGGCGACGTCGGCGACGACCGTGCTCACCCCGGGCAGCGCGCCGACGGCCTGCCGCAGCCGCTCGCCGCCGCGGGCGCAGGTGACCACCTGCGCGCCGTCGCGGGCCAGCCGGGTGACGGTGCTGCGGCCGATGCCGGCGCTGCCGCCGGTGACGAGGACGACGCGGCCCCTGGCAGTGGACTCCATGGAGCCCCTCTACCCGTGGACGGACACCACACCCCTGCCGTGCTTCGGATGCCCCGACCGTGGGCATGATCGCTCGCATGCGCCTGCCCGAGCCACGGGGCCCCCTGACCTCCGCCCTCTGCACCGACCTGACCGGCGGCACGCTCGCCGCCGCGACCATCGAGCTCGCCGAGCGGACCGCGGCCACCGCGACCGACCCGCTCACCGACGAGGACCTCCAGCTGGCCCTCGCGATCTGCTACGAGCTGCACTACCGCGGATTCGACGGCGTCGCCGAGACCTGGGAGTGGGATCCGGAGCTGCTGCGGCTGCGCGCCCACCTGGAGCGGGCGCACACCGCGGCGCTGTGCGCGCTGGTCGGCGAGCTCGAGGTCACCGACGAGCCGGTCGACCGGCAGCTCACCGCCCTCATCGCGGCCGACGACGGCCCCTCGCTGTCGTCGTACATGTCACGCAGCGGCTCGCTGGAGCAGTGGCGCGAGTACCTCACGCTGCGCTCGGTGTACCACCTCAAGGAGGCCGACCCGCACACCTTCGCCGTCCCCCGGCTGTCGGGGCGGGCCAAGGCGGCGATGGTGGAGATCCAGGCCGACGAGTACGGCGGCGGGTCGGCCGAGCGCATGCACAGCCAGCTGTTCGCCGGCATGATGCGCGACCTCGGTCTCGACGCCGGCTACGGCGCGCTGTGGGACGACGCCCCGGCCGCCGCGTTCGCGTCGGTCAACACGATGTCGCTGTTCGGCCTGCACCGGCGCTGGCGGGGCGCGGCGCTCGGGCACCTGGCCTGCGTGGAGATGACCTCCTCCGAGCCCTCGCGCCGCTACTCGGCGGGGCTGCGCCGGCTGGGCTACGACGGGACGACGACGGTCTTCTACGACGAGCACGTCGAGGCCGACGCCGTGCACGAGCAGATCGCCTCGGTCGACATGTGCGGCTCCCTGGTGGCCGAGGAGCCCGCGCTCGCCGCCGACGTCCTGTTCGGGGCGGCGTGCTCGCTGGCGATGGACGGCCTGGCGGCCCGCCACCTCCTCGACGCCTGGGAGGCCGGCCGGTCGGCCCTGCGCCGGCAGCGCGCACTGGCCGCCTGAAGGAGCCGGGACGGCGGGTCAGCGGCCGCGACCGGTTCGTGCTGTGTGTACACAGCGCGAAAAGCACGGCTGCAGGACAGCGGTGTGTGCACATCCCGCTGCAGGCACGGATCACTGACCACGCCGGGAAGGCGGCCGCGGCCGCTCAGTGGCCGTCACCCTCCCGCTGGGCCTCGCGCAGGATGCGGGCGGCCGGCCGCGGGCGGCTGGGCGCGCTCGGGGCGGAGAACCCGGCGCGCTTGTGCGAGCCGTCGCAGAACGGCTTGATGCCGGACTTCCCGCACCGGCACAGCGCGATCGTCTCGCGGCCCGGGTCGATCTCGTTGCCGTCCTGGTCGAGCAG
>DATIMX010000652.1:0-2090 GCA_035474935.1 Geodermatophilus sp.
GGGCCTGCGACCGGGTGGCTGCCGGTCGCAGGCCGCAGTCTGCGCGCCGCCCGGCCTCCCCGCCAGGGTCGCCGGACCCCGCCTCAGCTCCGCCCGTCGAGCTCCGCAGCGGCCTCGGCGTCCAGCAGCCACCGGGTGGCCCGGCGTCCGTGCACCCCGGCCGCGGGCAGTTCGTCCGGCGTCGGGCCGGCGGTCAGCGCCCGCGCCACGGCCGGTGCCTTCGCCGAGCCGGAGACGAGCAGCCACACCTCCTCGGCCGCGTTGATCGCGGGGAAGCCCAGGCTGACCCGGGTGGGTGGCGGCTTGGGGCAGTCGCGCACCGCGACCACCGTGCGCTCGTCGGAGACCGCCGGCGTCCCCGGGAAGATCGACGCCACGTGACCCTCCGGGCCCACGCCCAGCAGCAGCACGTCGATGCGGGGGAGTGGCTCGCCCTCCGGTGCCGCGGCGGCCAGCTGCTCGGCGTACCAGGCGGCGGCGTCCTCGGGCTCGGCGAACCCGGCGTCCGAGGCCGGCATCGCGTGCACCCGCTCCGCCGGGACGCCGGCCGGGTCCAGCAGCGCTCGACGGGCGCCGAGCTCGTTGCGCTCGTCGTCGTCGGCCGGGACCCAGCGCTCGTCGCCCCACCAGACGTCGACGGCGGTCCAGTCCACCCGCTCCCGCGCCGGCTCGCGGACCAGGTCGGCGACCCGCTCGAGGACGGCGGTGCCGATGCCCCCGCCGGTGAGGACGACCGACGCCGTCCCGTGCACCGCCTGCGCCGCCGCCAGCCGGGCGACCAGCGCCGCGGCGACCGCGCGGGCCAGCCGGTCGGCGTCGGGCTCGATGACGACGTCCGGCGCCGGGCGGCCGTCCTCGGCCAGTCGGGCGGCGATCCGGTCCCCGGGTGGCAGCGTCACGGGACGGCCTGCCCCGCGTCGCGGGCGCCCTGGTCGGGGTCGTCCACGCCCTGCTCGGCGACCTCGTCGGTGCCCTCCGAGTCCGGCGGGACGGCGGGGAGCGTCTCCCCGCCGCTGCCGGCGTTCTCCTCGGCGGGGTCGAACCACACGTACTCGCGCACGGGGGAGCGGTACGTCAGGTCCGGGACGCCGGTCGTGGCCTCGAGCGCGTCGGCGAACGGCTCGTCGGGGTCCAGCCGGCGCAGCTCCTCGCCGACCAGGTCGCCGAGCTGCCGGTCGGGCAGGGCCACGGTCGCCTCGGGCCGGTAGGGCTGGTGGAGGACCGCACCGCCGCGCCGGTCGGCCTCCACCCGCACCTGCTCGTCCTGGTCGAGCTCCAGCGCCACGGCCGAGACGCCGCTGGGGCCGGCGCGTCGCTCACCGGACACCACCGGGATCTCGCAGCCGCAGCGCGCACTCAGCCAGCCGGCCAGCAGCAGCGCGGTCGCGTGCCCCGGGTCGCCCTCGACCCGGCCGCCGAGCACCCGGACGGCGTCCCCGCGGCGCCCGGACACCGAGTCGACCGTGGAGGTGAGCGTGGACCGCCACGGCGTGCTGCGGGTCCAGGCCAGGTCGGTGTCGCCGGGCGCGTAGTCCTCGGCGCGGGCGCGCAGCGCGGCCGGCTGGTCCGCGGCCAGCGAGCTGTCGGTGATCCGCCGGTCGGCGATCACCGCCAGCGCGTCGGTGGCCAGCTGGTCCGGCGGGGTGCCGTGCCACCAGGTCACCACGGGCGCGTCGGCGGCCAGCAGCGGCAGCACGACCGACTCGGCGTGCAGCGCCAGCCGGCCGTACATGCGCATGACCACGGCCTCGCCCGGCCCCAGCCGCCCGCCGATCAGCACCTCGGCGTCCAGCCGCGGGGTGGGTGCCTCGATCTGCCGGCGGACGACGATCAGCAGCCGGCAGGGGTGCTGCTCGGCGGCGGCGGTCGCGGCCTCCTCGGCCTCGGCCACCCGGTTCTCATCGGCCACGACCACGAGGGTCAGCGCGACCCCGGAGAGCACCGCTCCGCCGGTGCGCCGCTGCGCGGCGAGCTCCTTGACCACCGCAGAGCCGGTGGTGTCCCACAGGGTCGTCATCGGGTTCCCTCCCGTCGGGCTGCTGTAGCGGGTACCCGGCTCACGGACGCCGCCACCGGCGGCCCTCGGCGGC
>DATIMX010000653.1:0-5434 GCA_035474935.1 Geodermatophilus sp.
GTCAGACCCTCGTCGATGATGTATCGGAGATGACCAGGACCGATTGCGTCGACATCACGGTTTGCACCAACGGCGTGTTGACGTACGACGAGATCGGCGGACACCTGCGCCCTGCGGGCACCGGATCCGTCGAGATCGACCTGACCGGTCTGAAGTTCATCGACCCGGCCGGGCTGGTGAGCCTCGCCGTCATCGCCGAGCGGGCGACGCTGCTGCACCGCCCCGTCCGCTTCCGCAAGCCCGAGGGCGGCGACGTCGCCAACTACCTCACCCGGATGCGGCTCGGCGAGCAGCTCACCGGTCTCGACGTGGTCCACGACCTGCCCCAGGTGCGGGAGCGCCGGCTCGGCCACCGCCTCGTCGAGCTGCGCCGGTTCGACGGCGAGGCCGGGTTGGACACCGTCGCGGCCGCCCTCGTGCAGACCTACGTCGACGACCACCCGGAGCTCATCCAGCCGCTGTACGCGGCACTCGACGAGATGGCCCGGAACGTCCTGGAGCACAGCACGCGGTCGCACGGCTACGTGGCGCTCCAACGGTACGAGAACAGGGGGGACATCTCGTTCGCCGTCGGTGACAGCGGCATCGGTATACGTGAGCGACTCGCCGCGGTATTCCCCGTGCCCGACGACCGGACGGCGATCGTGCGCGCGGCCCAGGTGCACGTGACCTCGATCGGCCGCCCGGGCCGCGGACGCGGGATCAGCCGGGTCATCGGCATCACCGGCGAGCACCGCGGGAGCGTGACGCTCATCAGCGGAGCGGCCAGCGGCACCTTCCGGCACGGTCATCTGGACCCCGAGCTGAGCGATCTCCCCGCGTCCTATCCCGGTACGCTCGCCCACGTGCGCCTGAGCTTGTGAGGAGGTCGATGACCGTGCCCGCTGTCCTCCCACCGATCGAAGTCCCGCAGCTGAGCGGCGGCCGCGAACGCGCCCGTGCCCTCGTCGCCGGCCTCGCGGACCGCATGGCCGGCGCCACCATCGTGGTCGACTTCCGCCGCATGGTCGCCGGCACCCCGTCCTTCGCCGACGAGCTCGTCACCCGCGTGCTCGTCGACGGCGGCGCCGCGGTGCTGCGCGCCGAGCACGTCACCCGTGAGTTCGGCGAGTACCTGCTCGAGGCGGCCCGGGACCACGGGGTCGCGGAGCGCCTGCAGACCGCCTGAGCGCGCTCAGTCCGTGGCGCGGACGGCCTCGCCCGTCACCCGCATCGCCGTCTCCCACGCCTCGGCCTCCGCCGCGGCGGTGCCGGAGTCGTCGCCCTGGAACCAGGGCAGTGCGGCCGCCTCCCACGCCAGCGCGGCCTCCCGGGCGGCGGACGACGACACGCGGTGCACGAGCATCTGGTACCTCGCCCGGGCGGCCGAGAGCTGCTGCTCCGTGCTCCGCAGGGGCAGCAGCTGGGTCTTGTCCCGGCACAGCGCCGCCCGGTAGTCGGCCATGGCGGCCTGCAGCTCGATCAGCGTGTCGCGCTGGAACTGGCGCGTCGCGCGCTCCCGCTGATCGTGCCGTGCCCGCTCCGCGGCACGGGCCTTGAGGGACTCGGCGGTGGCCTGGGCCGCGACCGTGAGCAGCCCGCCGGCCACCACCCCGATGAAGGCCCACACGGCTGTGCTCACGGCGTCCCCCTCCCTAGGTCCGCACTGCAGGTTAGGACGGGCGTACGACGAGTATCGGCCGCCCGCCCGTTCTGCTTGAGCGAGACGTCGTGCGCACTGTCCCGGCCGACGTGGGGCTGTCAGTGGTGCAGGTGTCGGTCTCGACCGTGCAGCGGCCCGGGCGCGTGCTCGGAGCTGCCCCTGCGGCACCAGCGTGGCTGACCGGAGGGGCGGTCATCAGTGGCCCATCCCCGCGGGAGGACACCGAGTGTCGCGTTGCCCGACGCTGTAGTTGTAACTAAAGATGAGTTGTAGCTAAACTGAGGGTCGACATCCGATCCTGGCTTCTGGAGGAACCGTGCGCTCCCCTCGCTCCCTCCTGGGACGCCTACAGCGGCAATCCAGGAGCAGCTCCGACGCAGTCGTCGATGCCGCACCTCTCCCTCCTGCGGAGCCCTTGGCGCTCGTCACCGAGCAGACGGGCTCGACCGGTCGGAACTGGGAGCACGCCGAGTCCCTCAGAGCGATCGAGTCGTACCTCAGGTCATGGGCGCATTCGAGTGAGTTCATCGCACTCTGGTCTGAGTGGCGGACCGACACCGACGAGGGCCCCGAGGAAGCCGGCGGCGGTCACGCGGCGCGCCGCCCGATCGACCCCAAGACAGGCCCGCTGGGTGCCTTCGTCACTCCGGTGACGCAGAGTCCCACTGTCGTGCACCTGTGGCGGCAGTGCATCGCAGAGTCCCTTCTCCACGGGCGATACGGGATCGTGGACGGGCTGCGCCGTCACGACGCTGTCGGGTCTGTCCTCGGCTGGACAGGACCGCGCCGTCATGTGCCGGTCAGCGCTGTCCGCGCCTGGGACGTTCGAGGAACAGAGGGGA
Organism: Geodermatophilus sp.; assembly: GCA_035474935.1. GTDB lineage: Bacteria > Actinomycetota > Actinomycetes > Mycobacteriales > Geodermatophilaceae > Geodermatophilus. The sequence continues at coordinate 2,485 of DATIMX010000653.1, forward strand.
TGAAGCAGTGCCACCGCTACTGGTCAGGAGCGGTAGGCGCTTTGACCTGCCTTCGTGATGACACTCGATCGCCGAGGTCGCTGTCAGTCGTGGCCGACACGCCCGCTACCGCTTCGATGGAGGACGCCGGCGGCGATCCCGCCGCTCGCGATGCAGAGCCGCGGGCGACGGGACGACCAGGGCTACGACTGCTGCTACAGGAACACCTGCACCTACCCGCTTGGAGCGACAACGGCGAGGGCCCGCCCTCCAGCACCGCTGACCACTGCCACAGTGGCAGCCAGCCCGTGGTCCTCTCGGATGAGAAGGCAGACCCGCAGGGGGAACTGAGCCGAGGAGTTGACGATGCCCCGCAGAGGGCGGCGTGACGAGCAGCAGCTCGAGCAGCTGCGACGCGCCTACCTCGAAGTCGACAGCGGTCCCGCGGAGATCCCCGACTCCTTCGAGGGGCGAGCGGCGTTCGAGCGAGACCACCTGTCGAACCAGATCGTGGATGGCGTCGAGCACTTCATGCGAAGTCGCGGAGTCTCCCAGCAGGAGCTGGCGGCGAAGATGGGCGTGTCGGAGGGCCGCGTCAGTCAGATCCTCTCTGGTGATCAGAACCTGACGCTCAAGACACTGGCTGGCCTTGCTGCAGCCCTGGAGGGCCACTTCCACATCAGGTTCGCCACCGAACTCGCGGCAGAGGACGAGCAGTCGAATCGAGATGCAGGGGTTCGAGCCCTATCCGCTGCTGCTCGTGCGGCGCGGGCGGCCCGCGTCAGTCACGGACTCTGAACGGTCGGGTCAGGAGGGGCTGGTTCCCGGATCAGGTTGCGCGTTCTCGCGAACCAGATCCAGAATCAGTCCCTCCTGATGCATGTCATAGGCCAGTTCGATCAACACCTTGAGCGGTTCCTTATCGCTCTGGCACCTACGATATGCGGCCGCTAGACGCCCCTTGTAGTTCTCCCTCTCCTTGCCCGTTTGGTTGTTGGTGAGAGACTTCAAGGCGGAACTGACCCGCTCAAAGGGTGGGTACTCGTCACCCTGGGAGAGCGCGTTGATCCTCCGGACCACGTCGTCGACTCGGCGGGTCTTGGCCGCAGCGAGCAGCCCACTCAGCCTGTTTGACATGAGGGCAGCAACTTCCCAGAGGCCGTTCAAAGCCTTGGTGATCTCCGTGGTAGTTCTGGCGTTCCTTGTTCTGAGGGAGCCTCCCGGAACCTGGGAGAACGGCACCGAAGTTCCTAGCCCCACGGTCGCGCCGGCTACCTCGCCGCCCACCGGCAGCAGAGGAACGGAGGCCAGAGCACCTGAGATGACGCTTGCGAAGAGGCCTATGAAGACGAAGAGGGTCGCTGTCTTCAGCGACTCGAACGGACGACGCTCTGAAAAGCGAACGTAGAGTTGGGCCCAGGTAGAGACTGCGCCTAGGGATGCCGCAATCCAGATCGAGACGGGCACAGGGGATCACTGCCTCCATCCCGCGGGGTTGCGGAGTCGTCAGGTCAAGTCGGCGGTGGCGCTGCTCACCGGGGCCGTTGGCGACGCTGCGGAGCGTGATGACTCTAAGCGGTCCGAGGCTCGCGCCTTCGCCTTTCGCGGCGCCCCCTCGAACGGCACGCGCGTCCGGACGTTGGGGTCGGCTCCCGGCGTCGCAGTGCCGACAGAGTCAGGTACCGGGCAGAGCCGTGGCCGCGTCGGGGTGTTCCAGCTGGCTGACCAGGAGTTGTAGGCCTGGAGACCGCTGCGGCGTCGCTGTGAGACAGGGGCCCATCGCGGAAGTAGCCGCGCAGCCGCTCGGTTGGGCGATGGCCGCCCTGCTCCATGATCGCTGCCTTTCGTCAGCGCGACGAGCCGCATTCGGTCGAGGGCCATCCCGAGTGCTACAGCCGGCCTCTGGTCCGAGCAGCGCCGGTGACGTCGGGAGAGCTGCGCAATGACACGGTCGGCGTCCTCCGACGGACCGCCGCCGGTGAGGTCATGGAGGTGACGGTGAACGGCGAGCCCGTGGCCGAGCTGGGCCCGATCCGCGAGCAGCGCTCGCACTGGACGCCCAAGGCGGTGGTCGCCGAGCGGCTGGCGAGGGCCCAGGCCGATCCGGCACTCCGGGAGGACCTGCGGGCCCTGACCGGGGACACCGAAGAGCTCGCGCCCATCCGGTGAGTCGCGGTCTGCTGGGCACCAGCGTCTTGATCGCCCAGAAGGGTCAGCGACTGGACATCTCGGCCTTGCCGGACGAGGTCGCCGTCTCCGTGGTGACCTACGGCGAATTGCGCGCCGGCGTCCTCGCCGCCACCGACGTCTCGGTACGGTCCCGCAGACTGTCCACCCTGCAGACCGTGGCCGAGCTGGGCCCCCTCCCCGTCGACACGGCCGTGGCCGACGAGTGCGCCCGGCTCCGGCTCCTCCTGGCCACGGCCGGACGGCGGGTGAACGTGAACGACACCCGGATCGCCGCCACCGCGCTCGCGCACGACGTCCCGGTGGTCACCCAGGACGCCGAGTACGAGGCCCTCGCAGGGATCAGCGACCTCCGCGTCATCCCCGTCCGACCCCGCGCGCCCGCTCTGCGACGCGCCGTGGGTCCCGGCCCGGACGACGGTGCCCCGGCCGCCCCGTGGAGGCCGGGGCACCGTCGTCCGGGGGCCTTGCTCAGACCGCCGTCGGGACGCGGTCGGTCGGGCGCCGGCGGGCACCGAGAACGGTGCGGGCCAGGCGCATCGGGCCGGTGTCCCAGGGCCGCAGCGTCTCCACCGCGGACGGCGCCGGCGCCTCGGCCGCCGCGGCGGCCCGCTCGGCTGCGCGGACAGCGGCCGCCCGCTCGGCGGCGGCAGCCGCCTCGGCGGCCTCCCGCCGGGCGATGATCGCCTGCTTCTGCCGGTCGATCCGCTCCTGCTCGGCCATCACGAGCATCTCCTCGCGGGCCGCGGCCACGGTCAGCCGCGACTCCTTCTGCAGCTCCTCG
>DATIMX010000654.1:0-8341 GCA_035474935.1 Geodermatophilus sp.
GCTCGTGCCTGCCCGCCCTGTGCGGTCCCGGCCGGCACCCCGCGGTCAGTCCTCGGGCAGCCGCACCGGCGCGAGCTCGTCGAACAGGTCGCCCGGGCCGGGGTTGTCGGGGTGGCTGCGCCCGCCGAGGTGGTGGACGACACCCCACACCGCGTTGAGCGCCGTCTGCACCGCGCCCTCGGCCCAGCCGGCGGTCCAGGAGATGTCGTCCCCGGCGAGGAACAGGCCGCGGTACTGCTCGGGCAGCTCGTCCTGCACGAAGTGGGTGAACAGCCGCCGCTGGTAGCGGTAGTGGCCCGGCAGGTTCGCCTTGAACGCGCCCATGAAGTCGCGCTCGGACTCCCACGACACCGTCACCGGCGAGGCGATGACGTGCCGGCGCAGGTCCACGTCGGGGTAGATCTCGCGCAGCGAGGCCAGCATGACCTCCATGCGCTCGGTCGCCGACAGCGGCAGCCACTTCAGCGAGTCGTCGGCCCAGGTGTAGCTCAGGCAGATCAGCCCGGGCTTGCCCTCGCCCTGGTCGAGCAGGTACGTGCCGCGGGTCATCCGGTCCGACAGCGTCATGCTCATGCGGTGCCGGCCGGTCTGCGGGTCGACGTCCTTCCAGAACGGCCGGTCGACCAGGCAGAACAGCTTGGTCGAGCCCATGTAGTGGGTGCGCTCGATCGCCGTCCAGTGGTCGATCGGGAACAGCTCCTCGTCGCAGACGATGCGGGAGAGCAGGTTCCAGCTCTGCGCGGTGAACACCGCCGCCGCGTACGTGCGGATGCCCCCGGCCTCGTCGGTGACGGTCAGGCAGTTGGGCGCGGTCCGGTGCAGGCGGGTCACCCCGGGCAGCGGCCGCCCGCCCGCGTGCAGCGACGCCAGGCTCGTGCCGGCCGGCCAGTGCACCGGTGCCTCCACCTCGCGGCGCCACAACCCGACCGGGATCTGCTGGGAGCCGCCCAGGATCGACAGGTGGTCGTCGTCGGCGGCGGTGTAGACCACCCGCAGGATCTCGAGCATCGAGTTCGGGTAGTCGGTGTCCCACCCGCCGGTGCCGAAGCCGACCTGGCCGAACACCTCGCGGTGCCGGAAGGAGCGGAACGCGGGCGACGCGGCGAGGAACCCGTAGAAGGTCGTGTCGTCGAGCTGCTCGACGAGCTCGTCCCAGATCGCCTTGATCGTCTTGACGTCGCGGTCGCGGATCGCCTGCTGCATCTCCTCCAGGCGGGCGCCCTGCACGAGCGTCTCGTGCCAGGCGTCGGCGACCTCGCGGTAGAGCGGGGGCAGGTCGTCGAGGGTGCGCGCGTAGTGCGTCTCGCCCTTGAGGTCGACCACCGTGCTGGGGGTGGCGACGTCGAGCGGGTTGGGGAAGCGCGTCGTCCGCAGGCCGAGGTCGCGCACGTAGGAGAACAGGGCCGTCGACGACGGCGGGAAGCGCATCGCGCCCATCTCCGCCACCACGCCGGGGTGGCCCTCGAACGACGTCGAACGCAGCCGGCCGCCGATCTCGTGGGCCTCGTACACGACGGGCCTGAGGCCCAGCTTCATCAGCTCGTAGGCGGTGACGATGCCCGACAGGCCGCCGCCGATGACGGCGACCTCGGTGCCGTGCTTGGACTCGGGCACCTCGCCGAGCCCGGCCGGGTGGGCCAGCCAGTCGTCGTAGGCGAAGGGGAAGTCCGGACCGAACATCGTCAGCGGCCGGGCCGGGCGCTCCTCGCCCGGCTCGTGGGCGGCGACGGGGATGGCGGAGGTCATGCGGGGGTCTCCGTGGGGTAGAGCTCGGGACGGCGGTCGGCCAGGTGGGTGTTCACCCGGCGGGAGGCGGTGAGGACGGCGGGGTCGACGTCGGCGAGCAGCAACGCCTCGCCCCGGCCGGCCCGCGCCAGCTCGGTGCCGTCGGGGGCGATCACGCAGCTGGCGCCGCAGTAGACGAACTCCCCCTCGGCACCCGTGCGGTTGGCGTAGGCGACGAACAGCTGGCTCTCGTAGGCGCGCGCGGGCACGAGCACCGTGCCGACGTGGCCGTAGGGGTCCATCAGCCCGGTGGGGACGACGAGCAGCTCGGTGCCGGCGAGAGCGTGCGCGCGCACTGCCTCGGGGAACTCCACGTCGTAGCAGACCAGGATGCCGACGGTGAGGTCGTCGAGCCGGAACTGCACGACCCCGACGTCCCCCGGCACGAAGGCGTCGCGGTCGACGTCGCCGTACAGGTGCGCCTTGGCGTAGCCGGCCAGCAGGCTGCCGTCACGGTCGACGACCACCACGGTGTTGGCCACGCCGGCCGGTGTGCGCACCGGGAGACCGACCGCGATCGCCAGGTCGTGCTCGGCGGCGATCGCGGCCACCCGGTCGGTGAGCGGGCCGGGCACCGGCTCGGCCAGCTCCGCGACCCGCTGGGCGCCGATGGCGTAGCCGGTCAGCGACATCTCCGGCGTCACCAGCAGCCGGGCCCCGGCCGCGGCCGCACGGCGGGCGGCGTCCGCGACCGCGGCCAGGCCGGCGTCGGGATCCGGCGTCTCGGCCGGTCCCTGCAGGAGTGCGATGCGCACGGTCCCTCCTCGCGGTCAGGCGCCGGCCGGCGGGGTCCGCAGCGCCGAGTGGCGGTACCCGTAGCCGAAGTAGACGGCCAGCCCCACCAGCGTCCACGCGAGGAACACCAGCCAGGTCGCCGTCCCCAGGCCGAACACCAGCAGGACGCAGAACAGCACGCCGAGCACCGGGGTCAGCGGGTACAGCGGGGTCCGGAAGGTGCGCGGCAGGTCCGGCCGCGTGCCGCGGAGCAGGATGACGCCGACGTTGACCAGCGCGAAGGCGAACAGCGTGCCGATGCTCGTGGCGTTGGCCAGCTCGCCGAGCGGGATCAGGCCGGCGAGCAGCGCGATGAGGACGCTGACGATGACGGTGTTGGCCACCGGGATCCGGCGGCGGGCGCTGACCCTGGAGAACACCGGCGGCACCAGGCCGTCGCGGGACATCGCGTAGAGGATGCGGGTCTGCCCGTAGAGCACGGTCAGGACGACGCTGGCGATCGCGATGACGGCGCCGATCGACAGCAGCACGGCGGTCCAGGTCTGCCCGGTGGCGAGGTTCAGGACGTCGGCCAGCGCGGCCTCCGAGCCGCTGATCTGCGGCCACGGCACCGCGCCGACCGCGGCCAGCGCCACCAGGACGTAGACGACCGTGACCACGGCCAGCGACAGCACGATGGCGCGCGGGAGGTCGCGGCGGGCGTCGCGCGCCTCGTCGCCGGCGGTCGAGGCGGCGTCGAAGCCGATGTAGGAGAAGAAGGCCTGCGAGGCCGCGGCGGTGACGCCGGCGAGGCCCATGGGCACGAACGGCGCGAGGTTGCCGGCGCGGAAGGCGGTGAAGGCAACCACGCAGAAGAACAGCAGGACGCCGACCTTGAGCACGACCATCGCGGTGTTGACCTTCGCGCTCTCGCTGGTGCCGCGCAGCAGCAGCACCATCGCGAGCAGGACGACGACCACGGCCGGGACGTTGACGATCCCGCCGTCGCCGGGTGGCGCGGACAGCACCTCGGGCAGCACCGCGCCGACCGTCCCGGAGGCGAGGTCGTCGATGTAGGCGCCCCAGCCGACCGCGACGGCGGCCACCGAGACCCCGTACTCGAGCATCAGGCACCAGCCGCAGACCCAGGCGACGAGCTCGCCCATGGTGGCGTAGGTGTAGGAGTACGACGACCCCGAGACCGGGATGCTGCCGGCCAGCTCGGCGTAGGACAGCGCGCTGAACAGCGCGGTCACCGCGGCGAGCACGAAGCCGAGCACGACGGCCGGACCGGCCAGGGGCACCGCCTCGCCGAGGATGACGAAGATGCCGGTGCCGAGGGTGGCGCCGATGCTCAGCGCGGTGAGCTGGAGCAGGCTCATGGAGCGGCGCAGCCCGGAGCCCCCCGTCTCCTGGTGCTGGGCGACGATCGCGTCGACCGGCTTGAGCCGGAAGAGCTGGCTGCGGACCGGGGCCGCGCGGCCCGGGTCGGCGCTGACTGTGCTCACGGGTGCTCCTCTGCGGCTGGTGCTGTGGTCTGGATCGCAGAGAGCATCACCACAGGTTGACTAGTTGTCAACCAGTGTTTCCTGCATCGCTTCCCGCCCCACCGGCAGGGCGGGGGCGAACACCCACAGCACCCGGGTGGTCCCGTTCCTCCGCAGCGAACGGAAGCCGTGCTCGGTGCCGGGCGAGAAGGTGAACGCGTCGCCGGGGCCCAGCGTCGTGACGTCGCCGCCGACCGTCACCTCGAGGTCGCCCTCGAGGACGAAGACGAACTCGACCTCGGCCGGCAGGGCGTAGGTCTCCGCGCCGCTCCCGCCACCGGGGGCGATCTCGGAGAGGATGGCCTGCAGCCGCCGCTCCCCCGAGGGCGTGAGCAGGAACTCGGTCAGGCCCTGCCCCCCGAAGGCGATGGGCGGGTAGCTGCCGGCCCGGACGGCCTCTCCGCCGGGTGCCGCCTCGAAGAGGCTGCCGGGCGAGATCTCCAGCGCGGCGCACACCCGCACCAGCGCGGCCACCGAGGCGCTGGCCTGGTCCCGTTCGAGCTTGCTGAGGAAGCCCTTGGTCAGTCCGCTGGCCTCGGCCACGTCGGTGAGCGTCAGCCGGCGCGCCTGCCGGGCCGCCTTGAGCCGCCCGCCGATGCGCGGCGGGTCCGCGTCGGTTCCTGCTGCCTCCATCGCCACCTCCCGGTCCTGCGCGGACACTAGTTCCCGGTCCGGCGTTGACAAATGGGAAACCCGAGTTGACAGTGACGAGCGACCCGGACGGGGGATCGGCGGCGCCGGTCCCGCAGACCGCCGCTCCCACAGACCCGAGGAGAGCCCGTGGAAGACCAGACCCCGATCGGCCCCGTCGACGCCACGCGGGTCCCCCGCTACGCCGGGCCGGCCACCTTCGCCCGGCTGCCGCGGATCGACGAGGTCTCCCGCGCCGACGTCGCTGTCCTCGGGGTGCCGTTCGACTCCGGGGTCAGCTACCGGCCCGGCGCCCGCTTCGGCCCTGGGCACGTGCGGGCTGGCTCCAAGCTGCTGCGGCCCTACAACCCGGCGCTGGACGCCACGCCGTTCGGCACCCAGCAGGTGGCCGACGCCGGCGACATCGGCGTCAACCCGTTCGACCTCGGCGAGGCGATCGAGAGCATCGACCGGGAGGTGACCGCGCTGCGCTCCGACGGCGCCCAGCTGCTCACCATCGGCGGCGACCACACCATCGCGCTGCCGATCCTGCGCTCGCTGGCGCGTGATCACGGGCCGGTCGCCGTCCTGCACTTCGACGCCCACCTCGACACCTGGGACACCTACTTCGGCGCCCCCTACACGCACGGCACGCCCTTCCGCCGCGCCAGCGAGGAGGGGCTGATCGACCTGGAGCGCTCGCTGCACATGGGCATCCGCGGCCCGCTGTACAGCAAGCAGGACCTCGAGGACGACACCGTGCTCGGCTTCCAGGTGATCCGCTCCGACGACTACGAGGTCGACGGCGTGCGCAGCATCGTGGAGCGGATGCGCAGCCGGCTGGCGGGCGGCCCGGTCTACGTGTCGGTCGACATCGACGTCCTCGACCCGGCCCACGCGCCGGGCACGGGGACGCCGGAGGCCGGCGGGCTCACCAGCCGCGAGCTGCTCAACACGCTGCGCGGGCTGGTCGGGCTCGACGTCGTCGGCGCCGACATCGTCGAGGTGTCCCCGCCCTACGACCACGCCGAGCTCACCGGCATCGCCGCGGCCCACGTGGGCTACGAGCTGCTGTCGGTCCTGGCGCTCGACCGCGCCCGGGGCTGAGGCTCAGAGCCCGGCGTCGGACGACGTCGCGCCCTGGGGCCCGCGGGTGCCCCAGGCGTAGGTCTGCTTGGCCAGGCCCAGGTAGAGGTGGGTCTCGGTGGACTCCACGCCGTCCACCGCGCGGATGCGGGCGACGACGTCGAGCAGCTGGTCGTCGTCCTCGCAGACGACCTCCACCAGCAGGTCGACCGACCCGGCCGTGATGACGACGTAGTCGACCTCGGTGAACGCGGCGAGGCGCTCGGCGGCGATGCGGGCGTCGCCGCTGGTGCGCACCCCGACCATCGCCTGCCGCGAGAACCCCACCTGCAGCGGGTCGGTGACCCCGACGATCTGCATGACGCCGGCGTCGAGCAGCCGCTGCACGCGCTGCCGGACGGCGGCCTCCGACAGCCCGACCGCTGCGGCGATGCGCGCGTAGGGACGGCGGCCGTCCTCCTGCAGCTGCTCGATGATCGCCCGCGAGACGTCGTCCAGCACGAACTGCCGACGGATGGTCACCGGTCGCCCCTCCCGCCTCGGTCACGACAGACCCGGCGGCCCCGGGCCCCCGGATGGTAACGACCACCCGGGGTCCCGGCGCCCTCCCTCAGGGGGAGCTCACGGCCATGGTCGGGTCGGTTGATGGGATCGGGGGAACCGTCGCAGGCCGGCCGGTGTCCCGAGAACGGGCCTGCCCCCTGCCCGGCGCCGGGCTCGCCGGCGCGGACTGCCCCCGAGCCGTGGTCACCGATCTTCCTCCACGAAGCTCCACCGCTGCTTACAGCAAGAAGCAGCGGTGGAGCGTCCGCGGAGACGGGGCACCCCACGGGCCGGCCGGGGGACCGTCAGCCGACCTCGACCACCAGCCGGCGCAGCTCCGCCACCACCACGCACGCCCGGCCCAGGACGTCGTCGCGGGCGGAACCGGCCTGCTGGCGGACGGCGGTGAAGCGGGCCAGCGCCGCGGCGTGCCGGTCGGCGAAGGCGTCCGCGTCGCCGTCGGCGTCCCGCAGCAGCGCCGCCACGAGGGCCCACCGCAGCTGGTCCACCTCCTCCCGCAGGGCCGCGCGGGCGGCGACGGCCCAGTGCGACATGCCGGCCTCCTCCGCGGTCCAGGCGTGCACCCGCGGGAGCGCCAGCAGCTGCTCGACGGCGGCGTCGGCCTCGACCACCCGGCCGATGTCGACCCCGGCGGTGCGGGCCACCCCGGCCAGGTCGACGAGGTCGGCCTGGCACCCGAGGACGGCGACCCGTGCGGCGAGCTCCGGGGTCGCGCCCGCGGCGGCCAGCTCGCCCTGCAGCGTGCGGGCCCGGTCGCCCGCGGCACCCGGCCGGGCCAGCCACGCGGCGGGCTCGAGCCGGGCGACGACCGCGGCCAGCGCCGGTGCCGCCGCGGTCAGCGCCGCCGGGTCGGGATGGGCCGCCAGCAGCCGGTCGGCCGCGCGCTCGGTGGCCGCCTGCAACTCGGGCAGCGCCAGCCGCTCCACGGCCAGCGGCACGTCGTCGTCCACCCGCGCCCACAGCGGGCCGAGGTCGAGCACCCGGGTGGCCACCGTGTAGGCGCGGGCCGCCACGGGGGTGGGGACGCCGTGGCGCTCCTCCAGCCGCAGCAGGAAGCCCGGGCCCACCCGGTTGACCAGGTCGTTGGCCAGCTGGGTCGCGGTGATCTCCCGGGCCAGCGGGTGACCGGCCACCCGGTCGGGCCAGCGCTCGGCCACCGCCCGCGGGAAGTAGGCCGCCAGCACCCCGGCCACCGACGCGTCGTCGGGCAGGTCGCTGGCCAGCAGCTCCTCGCGCACCAGGTTCTTGGAGTGCGCGAGCAGCACCGCGGCCTCGGGCCGGGTGAGGCCGGCCCCGGCCTGGCGCAGCCGCTCGACCTCCGCCTCCGACGGCAGCCCCTCGAGGTCGCGGTCGAGGCCGTGCCGCTCGAGGTCGCCGATCAGCTGCGCGTGCCGGTCGAGCAGGAACGGTGCCTGGGCCGCGCACACCGACAGCGCCCGGGCCTGCAGCGCGTTGTCGGCGAGCACCGCCGCGGCCACCTCGTCCTCGACCGAGCGCAGCACCGCGTCCCGCTCGGCATGGGGCACGCCGGCCAGCAGGATCTTGAGGTTGACCTCGCGGTCGGAGGTGTCGACGCCGGCGGAGTTGTCGATGAAGTCGGTGTTCAGCGCCACCCCGGCCCGTGCCGCGGCGATCCGCGCGCGCTGGGTCAGGCCCAGGTTGCCGCCCTCCCCCACGACCCGGCAGCGCAGCTCCCCGGCGGTCACGCGGACCGCGTCGTTGGCGCGGTCGCCGACCTGCGCGTCGGTCTCGTCGGCGGCACGGACGTAGGTGCCGATGCCGCCGTTCCACAGCAGGTCGACCGGCGCCCGCAGCACCGCCCGCACCAGCTCGGCCGGCGACAGCTCCTCGGCGTCCACCCCGAGGCGGGCCCGCACCTGCGGCGAGAGCGGCACCCGCTTGGCGTCGCGGCGGTGCACGCCACCGCCCGGGGACAGCGCCGAGCGGTCGTAGTCGTCCCACGACGAGCCCGGCAGCGCGAACAGCCGGCGGCGCTCGGCCGCGGACCGCACGGG
>DATIMX010000655.1:0-4278 GCA_035474935.1 Geodermatophilus sp.
GCGAAGAGCCGGGCGAGCACCACGGCGACCAGCAGGAGGACCGCCGGGACGACGATGCCGGCCACCAGCCCCCTGCGTGACCGGCGCGGCGGAGCGGGCGGCGGCCCGTACGGCGGCTGGCCCCACTGCTGGCCGTACGGCGGCTGCCCCGTCCAGGAGGGCGGCTGGCCGGCGGCCGGCTGCCCACCCCAGGGCGGCCCGTACTGCGGGGACGGCGGGCCGTAGGCCGGCTGCCCGTACGGCGGCTGCCCCTGCGGCGGCTGGCCGCCGTAGGGGCCGGGGCCCGGCGGTCCCCAGGGCCCGGGCTGCTGCGGCCCGGGCTGCGGGGGCCACTGCTGCGGCGGCCGCGGCTGTTCCGGCCGACCCGGCTCACCGGGCGGCGGGCCGCCGTGCGGGGGGTTGGTCATCGTCGACAGATCCTGCCCCACCCACGGCTCAGCCGCCGACCGCGACGGCGACCACGCCGCGCCGCACCCGCTCGACCGCCGTCCGGGCCGTGACCGCGAGCGTCGTGTCCGCGACCTTGGCCAGCTGGTCCAGCAGGTCCAGCAGCTGGCGGGCCCAGCGCACGAAGTCCCCGCCGGAGAGCTCCGTGCCGGCCTGCTCGGCACCGGCCAGGACGCGGTCGAGGCTCTGCCCGTCGGCCCAGCGGTAGGCCGCCCAGGCGAAGCCGAGGTCCAGGTCGCGGGTCGCCGGGACGCCGTGGTCGAGCTCGACGTCCTGCAGCCGCGAGCGGATCCGGCGCATCTCCGCGATCGCCGCGGCGACCTTGCCGGCCGGGACCGCGGGCTGACCGGGCATCTCGCGGCGGGCCTCGAAGACCAGCGTCGAGACCGCGGCGGCGAGCTCGGCCGGGGTGAGCCCGCGCCACACGCCCGAGCGCAGGCACTCGGCGACGAGCAGGTCGGCCTCCGACCAGATGCGCGCCAGCCGGCGGCCGTCGTCGGTGGCCACCGGGGTGACGTCGGCGACCTCGTGGTCCACCGGGTCCTCCCCCTCGAGCACGGGCGGCGCCGCCGGGTCGGGCACCAGGTAGCCCAGTTCCTCCAGGACGTCGCAGGTGCGGTCGAACTGGCGGGTCAGCGAGCCGGTGCGCTCGGCCATCCGCCGGTGGGTGGCCTCGGCCTCCCGGGTCGCCCGCAGCCAGCGCTCAGCCGCCCGCACCCGCTCCTCCCGGTCGGGCAGGGCGTGCACCGGGTGCGCGCGCAACGCCCGGCGCAGGTCGTGCAGCACCGGGTCGTCGGCGGCCGCGGAGCGCTGCTTGACCCGCCGCGCGCCCAGGTCGTGCTCGACCCGCGCGTTGCGCAGCGTGGCGGCCATGTCCCGGCGGGCGTGCGGGCTGCGGTGGTTGAAGTTCCTGGGCACCCGCACCCGGGCCAGGGCGGTCACCGGCGTCGGGAAGTCCACGCTGCCCAGCCGCCCGGCCCACTTGTCCTCGGTGAGCACCAGGGGGCGCGGCTCGGTCAGGTCGGTCACCCCGGGGTCGAGGACGACGGCCAGCCCCTGCCGCCGTCCCGACGGCACCCGGATGACGTCACCGGGCCGCAGCGCGGCGAGCGCCTCGGACGCCTCCATCCGGCGCTTGGCCGCCGAGTCGCGGGAGAGCTCCTTCTCACGGTCGGCGACCTCCTGGCGCAGCCGCGCGTACCCGGCGACGTCCCCGCCCTCGGAGTGCATCTCCGCGGCCCAGCGCTCGGCGTCCCGCTCGTGCCGGGCCGCGGCCCGGGCCAGCCCCACGACCGAGCGGTCGGCCTGGAACTGGGCGAACGAGGAGGCCAGCAGCTCCCGGGCGCGGGCTCGGCCGAAGGAGCTGACCAGGTTGACGGCCATGTTGTAGCTGGGCCGGAAGCTGGACCTCAGCGGGTAGGTGCGGGTGCTGGCCAGCCCGGCGACGACCGAGGGGTCCATGCCCGGCGCCCACACGACGACGGCGTGCCCCTCGACGTCGATGCCGCGGCGGCCGGCCCGGCCGGTGAGCTGGGTGTACTCCCCCGGCGTCACGTCGACGTGCGCCTCGCCGTTCCACTTGACCAGCCGCTCGAGGACGACGGTGCGCGCCGGCATGTTGATGCCCAGCGCGAGGGTCTCGGTGGCGAACACGGCCTTGACCAGGCCGCGGACGAAGCACTCCTCGACGGTCTCCTTGAACGCCGGGACCAGGCCGGCGTGGTGCGCGGCGATCCCGGCCAGCAGCCCCTCGCGCCACTCCCAGAAGCCGAGGACGTGCAGGTCCTCCTCCGGCAGCGACCCGGTGCGCTCGTCGACGATCGCGGCGATCTCGGCGCGCTCGTGCTCGTCGGTGAGCCGCAGCCCGGAGCGCAGGCACTGGTCGACGGCGGCGTCGCAGCCGTTGCGGCTGAACACGAAGGTGATCGCCGGCAGCAGGCCGGAGCGGTCCAGCCGCTCGATGACGTCAGGCCGGGCCGGCGGGCGGTAGCGCGGCTTGTGCCAGTCCCGCTCGCGGCGCGAGCCCCCGTTGCCGCCGCCGCCCCAGGTGTCGAGGCGCCGCTCGTACTCGCGCACGTAGCGGACCAGCTCCGGGTCGACGACGCTGGCGCCGCGCTCGCGGGTGGACAGGCCCCGCGGGTCGTCGCCCTGCTCGGCGGCGTGCGCGGCCGGGCGCAGGCTGAACAGGTCGAACACCCGGCTGCCCACCAGCATGTGCTGCCACAGCGGGATGGGCCGCACCTCGCTGACGACGACCTTGGTGTGGCCGCGGACGGTGACCAGCCAGTCGGCGAACTCCTCGGCGTTGCTGACCGTGGCCGACAGCGACACCAGCGTCACCGACTGCGGGAGGTGGATGATCACCTCCTCCCACACCGCGCCGCGGAAGCGGTCGGCGAGGTAGTGCACCTCGTCCATGACCACGTAGCCCAAGCCGTCGATCGCCGGGGACTCCGCGTAGAGCATGTTGCGCAGCACCTCGGTGGTCATGACCACCACGGGCGCGTCGCCGTTGACCGCGTTGTCGCCGGTCAGCAGGCCGACCCGGTCGGCGCCGTAGCGGTCGACCAGGTCGTTGTACTTCTGGTTGGACAGCGCCTTGATCGGCGTCGTGTAGAAGGCCTTGCGCCCCTCGGCCAGCGCCTTGTGGACGGCGAACTCCCCCACCACCGTCTTGCCGGCACCGGTCGGCGCGCAGACGAGGACGCCCGCGCCCTCGTCGAGGGCCTCGCAGGCCTCCACCTGGAACGGGTCGAGGGAGAAGCCGAGCTCCGCGGTGAAGTCGGCCAGGGCAGGGTGCGCGCCGCGCCGCCGGGCAGCCGCGTACCGCTCAGCGGGGCTGGACATGCCTCCACGTTAGGCGCGTCTCCTCCGCTCGGCGCGGCCGACCCCGTCGGCGGCAGTGTTGGGGATAACGGAACTGTGGCGGCTGGGTTCGCCGGGGATTCCCCAGCTGGTCGTCGGGGCCCGGCTCAGCGGCCGGTGCCCACCACCGACAGCGCGCCGGGCACGCACACGCTGGCGGCCGGCAGCGGCGCGACCGGTTCCCCGTCGGCGTGGGTGCGCAGCTCCTCCCCGGCCGGCTCCACCCGGCGGGCGCGGTGCACGGTGACCGCGGGGTGGCTCGACGTGCGTGCCGGCGGTCAGCCGCGGACGGGTGCGCACCAGCTCGCGGCGGCTGACCGGCCCCACGACCGTGACGTCGAAGGCGCCGTCGGCGGGGTCGGCGGCCGGGCAGATCCGCATGCCGCCGCCGAACCAGGCGGTGTTGCCGACGGCGACCAGCGTGGCGGCCAGGGTCCGCGGCTCGCCGTCCAGCACCAGGGTGAGCTCCCGTGGCCGCAGCCGGGCCAGCTCGGCGAGGACCGCGAGGTCGTAGGGGCCCGGTCCGCGCGCCCAGCGCAGCCGGTCGGCCCGGTCGGTGACGACGGATCGGTGAAGGCGGAGTCGAAGCCGCAGCACAGCACGGTGGCCCACCAGCGGTCGCCAGTGCGGCCAGCGTCCACGGAGCGGACCTCCCCCGCCCGCAGGTCCGCTGCCGCCGCCCCGGCCGCGGCCGCGGGGTGTATCCGCTGGTCAGCGCGGCATCCTGTCCCGCGCACCTGCGCTCACCGTCCCAGCCTCAGGAGGAGTCATGCGCGTCGTCGTCACCGGTCCCGGGGTGGCCGGGGCCACTGCTGCCCTCGCCCTCGCCCGCCAGGGTCACCGGGTGCAGGTCCTCCACCGGGACGACGGGCTCCGACCGGTCGCGGTCGCCGACGCCGCGGCCTGGGAGCGTCGCGGCATCGCCCACTTCGGTCAGCCGCACGCCCTCCTCGCCCGGCTGCACGC
>DATIMX010000656.1:0-4878 GCA_035474935.1 Geodermatophilus sp.
CGCTCGACGAGCGCCCGGCACACTGCGGTGCCCACCAACCCGTTCGCACCGGTCACCACGACGACGGGCGCGGCGGGGACCATGCCGTCCACACTGCCATCGACCTGACGGGGGCGCGCCCGCTGTCATGCACCGCGCCGGCGTCGAGGACCGACCGGCTGTCCTCGCCACGTGCCGCCACGGGTTCGGCAGAGCCGCGATCGGGTAGCGCACAACCGAAGTCGTCGGGAACGCCGGCGGCCACCCCGACGCGCGAGGAGATCGAAGCCATGAGCATGACCGACGCGGACGCCGCCACCGGGTTGCGGGACATCAAGAGCCACGAGACCACGAGCTTCGCCGACCTCGGCAAGGAGATGTGGTCCTACCTCACCGGCAAGGGTGCCGCGATCAACTACGAGTTCGTCGACATGATCGTCGAAGTGCCTCGCGAGACCGGGCCGGATGCCCCGCGGGCCGTCTGGCGGCTCAACGGCACCCTGCGCATCACGACCGCCGAGAACGCCAGCCGGGGATGACGGACCCGCGCGGCCCGGTGCACCTGTCCGGCGAGCTCTCGCTGGAGGTGGACGGGGTGGGCGTGCAGGTGCACGCCGACGGCGCGGACGTGCGGATCGTCGCCGAGGACGTCGGGACCTTCGTGGCCAAGGTCCGGGAGGCGGCGACCGCACGGACGGGGGTGGCGCCGGGCCGGCGAGACCTGGGCGGGCTGGCCGAGGCCCTGGCCGCCTCCGGGATCACCGCGCACCTGGAGTCCCCCACGCGTCCCATGGCTGTCGCCGGTGCCGGCGTCGACTCGCCGGCCGGGGCGCTGCTGCTGGGCACCCGGCGGGTACGGCCGGGCGCCGCCGTGGTGGTGATCGCCGCCGGCCGCAGCCGGCGGCTGCTCGCCGCGGGCGCCGTCGCAGTGGTGCTGGCGACCGTCCTGGCCCGCCGCCGCAGGTGATCCGGTAGCGGGCGCGGCCGGTCAACGAGCCGGCCGCGCCCTCCGGGGGCCTGACCTGCCGCCGCCGTCCGCCCTCACCCGGGCGACGGCGACCGCTCCTCCGCGAGGCGGTCGGCGAACAGCGGCGGCAGGTAGCGCAGCATCAGGGCCGACCACACCACGTGTGTGAGCACCGGCGCCTGGATTCCTCCGGTGATCCTGCGCTGCTGCGCGAGGAGCAGACCCATCGGGACGCTCGCCAGCACGAGCGCCGGGTTGCGGGTGGCCGTGGTGGCCAGGCCGTACACCGCGGTCGACACGAGCACCGGCCGGTCCGCGCCCGCCGCCGCGTAGAGCGCGCCGCGGAAGAACACCTCCTCCGCCACGCCGTTGGCCAGCGTGGTGGCCAGCACGAGCGGGGTCGACCCCTGGTCGGCGTAGCGGAGCACCGAGCCGATCGCCCGCTCCAGGACCAGGACTCGCCGGGCGACCAGCGCCGCGGCGTAGAAGGCCCCGAACGCGCCGACCCCCGAGGCGGCCGGCGTGAGCACCGGCCGGCGCAGCCGGTCTCCGGACCCGAACATCCGTCCCAGGTGCAGCGGTCCGGACGCCAGCCCCCCGACCACCCAGGTGGCGGCGACCCCGAGGGTCAGCCCGTAGAACCGTGGTGAGCCCGGCGGCGTCGACAGCGACACCCCCAGCAGGGACGCGCCGGTCACCGCGACGGCGCCGGTGACCCGCCGGCGGCGCCGGAAGGCCGCATCGCTCTCCCAGTGATCCCGCGGGACGCTCCGCACCAGCGGCCCGGCCGCCCGCTCGATCGCGGCCCGCAGCCCTCGGAGCGCTCGGCCGCGGGTCACCGCCGGGCTCCGCGGCTCAGCCACCCACCGCGCCGCTCCCGGACCTGCCTCCGGCGTTCCCGCGCCCGCTCGACGAGGGCGGTGAGCACCATCTCGTCGTAGTCCACGGGCTGGAACGGAACGACCGAGCGGATGGTGTCGTCGGTGACGACCACCTCGTTGGTCATCGAGTCGATGAGCGAGCGACCGGTGGTCACGTCGACGTCGGTGACCAGGGCCAGCCAGCGCGAGGACAGCTGCGGGCTGAGCAGCGGCACGGGGACGACGAACAGGTGCCGGTTCTGGATGTCGGCCACCCGGCTGAGCATCTGCAGATAGGTGAGCACCTCCGGGCCGCCCACCTCGAACACCCGCCCCACGGCCTGCGGTGCGTCGAGGACGCCGACCAGGTACCGGACGACGTCGGCGACCGCGATCGGCTGGGTCCGTGTGCTGACCCAGCGGGGGGTGACCATGGCGGGCAGGTGGGCCACCAGTTGGCGGGTCATCTCCCAGGACACTCCCCCGTGGCCCACCACGATCCCCGCCCGAAGCACGGTCACCGGCAGGCCGGTGCCGCCGAGGAGCCGCTCGACCTCGCGGCGGCTGCGCAGGTGCCGCGACAGCCGGTCGCCGTCCCGGCCCAGGCCGCCGAGGTAGACGATCCGGCCGACCCCGGCCGTGGCGGCGGCCCGGGCGAAGGCGCGCGCCGCGTCGGCGTCCTTGCGCTCGAAGTCCTGGTCGCCCAAGGAGTGCACGAGGTAGTAGGCGACCTCGCAGCCCTCGAGTGCCGGCTGCAGCGATGCCCCGTCGCCGACGTCGCCCGCGACCGGGGTGCCGGCCCCCCGGTAGCGCTCCGGCCGTCGGGTCATCGCCCGGACGTCGTGGCCCGCCCCTTCGAGCGCGGTGGCCAGCCGACTGCCCACGAACCCCGACGCGCCGGTGACCAGGATCCTCACCGGCCCAGGGTGACCCGGGTGGGCGACGGGCGCGACCCGGCCGACGCCGGGCAGCGGACCCGTGTCAGCCGCGGATCCGTCCACGCCAGTACAGGCGTGTGCGGAAGCACCGTGCCGCCCCCGGGCACCTACACGCGGGATCCGTCCCATGACAACGGACCGGTGACGCACCGGCCCACGGCCGCCTCGGCTCCGCACGCCGCAGCCCCTGCCCCCCCGGGGATGAGGCGCCCCGCGGGCTCCCGCACCGCACCACGGACGCGCGCGGCGTTGGTCGCCGCACCTGGAGGGGTGCTGCGACCTTCTGGAGTGCGAAGGCGTCGTCGATGCGCTCGAACGGCAGGACGTCGACCAGCGGCACCTGCAGCGCGCCGGTGGCGGCGAGGTCGGCGACGTGCTGCAGGAGCTCAGGGTCGTCGGCGGAGTGCACGTTGGCCGTCCGGCGGCCCTCACCGGCGTCCTCTCGCGCGGCACCTGGGTCCGCCGGCCCGACCGTGCGGCACCACGACAACACGCTGCGCGCGTGGGAGAGCATCCCGCTCCGCGTCCGGCCGGTCTGACGGCACGGGCCCTCCGGCGGTCGTCGGACTGGCACAGGGTCCGAGGGGTGAGCGGGCCGCGCCTGTCAGGCAGTCCGTCTCACATCACCGCGGCGTTCACGTCCCCTCGCGGACACCGCCTCGCCCCGGCCTTCCTGCAGCTCAGGAGCCCGAGGTGCTCTGCTGTCGGGGCCCCTGAGGCCCTCGTGGCACCTGTGTCCCACGTCGGACTCCGATCCTCCTGCAGCAGCGCCGCGCAGCGGTCGGCAGCCTCCCCGGCAGGCTGTACGTGCCGGTGGACGGAGAGCGTGGTCGCGGCGCGCTCTCACGGGAGTGGAGTCGCGGCTGCGTCGCCCCGCTCATCGATGACGGCGTCCGCCCCGGTCGCCGCCGCGATGCTGACGCCGTCCGCCACGGCCTGCCGCCATGCGACCTCCCGCTGCTCGACCGTGCGGGTCATGGCGATCACGGTGTCGAGGTGTTCCCGCGGGACGACGACGAGGCCGCTGGCGTCCCCGCGGATCACATCACCGGGATGCACCACGACCCCGCCGACCTGCACCGGGACGTTGATGGCCCCCGGCCCCTCGTTGGACCCCGTGGCGGGATGGGTGCTGCGGGCGAACGTCGGTAGGCCGACCTCGTCGATCCCCTCGACGTCGCGCACCGCCCCGTCGACGACGACGCCCACGACGCCTCTCCTGGCGAGGGCTCCCGCGATGATGTCGCCGAGGACGGCGGCGTCCGCCCTGCCACCACCGTCAACGGCGACCACGTCCCCGGGCTGGGTCATGTCGGGCATCTTGAGCACGAAGAGGATGTCTCCCGGCTTGGTCCAGACCGTGACCGCGGGGCCGCAGAACTCCGCTCCCCCCGCGATGCGACCGAGCCCGGGACCGACCACCCCCACCGGTCCGCCGCAGTCGGCGATCTGGGTGGTGGCGAACCCGGCCAGGGCCGTGACCGCCGCAGCCGGCGGGCGCTCGATCGCCTCGACCACCGTCCACTGCTGCGCGTGCCATCTGCTCATGCCACGGCCCCCGACTGCGCGGTGTCGCGGTCGAGGGACGAGCGGAGGACCGGCGCGGTCAGCCCCATGGCGATGGTCGTCATCGTCGGTGCATCCCTCTCGTCAGGCCCTGCGCTGCCCCGGACGTGCCCGCACTCACCGCTGCCGGCCGGCAGCCGAGCGAACGTCCCCGACCTCGACACCGCCCGACACCGGGTCGGACGGACGGCCGGGACGCGCCCCCGCTCCCGCCGTTGCGCAGGACTACCACCCCGGCCCGGCGTCCACCAGTGACACCAGCCCGAGGAGTGGGGGCTCGCCGGTGGAACGGCCGACTCCAGCCGCTGAGCGGGTCGGGGGCCTCGGGACGCCGCGCGGACCGCCTGGCTCACCGACGGGTCCGCGCCGACGGCAGCGGATCGCCGCCGACCGTGGCCCGGCGGACCTCCGCGGCGGTGGCGAGCGGCCGGCCCGCCTGCTGCACGGCGTGGCAGGCCTCGGCGACCATCTCCGCATTCGTCCTGGTGCAGCCGGGGGGTGCATCCTCCAGCCCGACCCGCAGGTGGCCGCCGCGCGCCATGGCGGCGTCCCAGAGCCCGTCGAGCTC
>DATIMX010000657.1:0-10322 GCA_035474935.1 Geodermatophilus sp.
CGGCGGATGACCCGCACCGGCGGGACCGCGGCGGCCAGCTGCGCCCCGCAGCCGGCACAGGCACCCGGCTCGTGCACCACGACCTCATCGGGCCGCTCGACAGGGCCGCGTCAAAGTCCTGAATGAGGCCCGTGACCTGCCCGGTCCTTGTTAATCATGCTGCATGGAGTGCCTCGGTGATCGCGGTGGGACTCCAGGAAGCAGTGCGCTGAGCAGCGGCGATGTTGGCGTGGCCGGTCAGCCGGGCGATGTTGGTGGCGGTGTTGCGCAGAGCGGCCATGAGCTGAGGTCCGGCGCCAAGCCGGATCCGCGAGGCGTCTTCACGCTGGGTGACGTCGCGGACGTGGTGGACGCTGTTCTCGATGGCCCAGTGCCCTTGCAGCCAGTCGGCGAGAAGCCGGCAGTCGGCCCCTCGGTGATCCAGGGAGGTGACTGCGTACACGATCTCCACCGAGGGCTTGCCTGCGCCGATGCGTCGTCGGCGGACGACCTTGATCGCCCGGCGGGCGCCTGGGAACAGCGCCTGAGCGTCGGTGCCGTCCAGGTCGATGACCTTGATCGAGCGGGACTCGATCCGGCCATGTCCGGTCCCGCGGCGACGGGTGCCGGGAGCCTGCGCCCACGGCAGGCGCATCAGTTCCTGCCGCAGCATCGGCTGGTTGCCCTTGACGGTGAACAGGTAATGCCCGCCGCGAGTAGCCAGGAAGTCCGCATGCCCCCGCTGGCAGTGCAACGCGTCCGCGGTGACCAGCACATCGGCCAGCTCCGGCAGCGCGGCCAGGGCCAGGGCGAACGCGGCGACCTCGTCTCCGCCGCCCACCGCGACCTGGGTGAGGACCAACCGGTGGGCGTGGTCGTAGACGCATACCAGCTTGGTCTGCTGACCGCCGGCGGCCTTCGAGCCGCGCAGCGTCTTGCCGTCCACGGCCAGCACGGTGCGGCCCGCGGCCGCCGTCGTTCCGATCGGCTGCTGCGCCCGGGCGCGCGCTTGGCGGCCGGTCACCCAGGTCGTCAGCGCGGCTTCCACGGCGGTGATGTCGACCGCGGCCAGCACCCGCCGGAACGTGGCCGCCGACGGCGAGGCGCCACACACGCCCAGCGCCTGCGGGGCGGTCGCTGCCCACTGCGCGATCGCCACCCACGACGAGGCGCCGGCCATCACCGCCTGCAGCGCGAGCAGCAGAACCGACTGCAGACCGTGACGACGCCCTCGCCGCCGACGCGGGTCCGGGACCGCCGTCAGCGCCTGCACCAGGCCGATCGAGTCGCCCGCGCCCAGCGGCCCAGGAACGGTCGCCGACGCTGGCAGCAGTGCGGACAGGGAAGATGCAGGCGCGGGCATGGGTCATCTCGCTGGTGGTCGACGGCGTAGAGAACCTCAGACCACCACACGGCCCATGCCCGCCCTCATCCGCCCAGCTCAGAGCCGCAACTCAACGACTTTGACGCGGCCCTGCCAGTTGAACGGCCGGCAGGGATCATTCCAGGCGGCGATGAAGCGCTCGATAACGGCGGTGAGGTCGGCGACCGTCGCGAGGCTGCCACGGCGCAGCCCCTAGCGGGTGATCATCGAGAAGATCACCTCGACCAATGTGAGCCACGACCTGAGGCGGGCGTGAAGTGCAGGCGCATTCGCGGGTGGTGGGCCAGCGAGGCGCAAACCGCCGGGTGCTCGTGGGTGGCCAGTTTGTCGACCGCGAGATGCCGTTCGCGGGCAGGCGGCGACGACCTGCTTGCGGAAGGCCGGGAACTCCTGGCGGCGGTGCCGCTCGGTGCAGGCCTCGCTGACCCTGCCCGTGACGACCTCCCGCGCGGCAACAGCGTGGGGGTGCCGCGCCGGACGCAGTCGAAGCCAGCCGTCTTCGGATGCCCAGGACGTACCGGCAGGGTCGGGCAGTGCGCTGGAGCGCTCAACTTCACGGCTTCTCGTCGACGCAGAGCATCACCCGCCCTCTCCGGCGGATGCAGATACAGCCCGACGACCTCGCGGATCTGGCCTCTCAGCTGCCGATCGGGGGAGAACGTGAAGGTCAGCGTCCGCCACGGCTGGACATCGAAGCGGTGCAGATCCGGGCGATGATGACGTGCGAGATCGGAGTCCCCTCGGCCGCCGGTGCCGAGGCCAGCACCCCGCGACGACTGGCGGGTGGCGCCGAACTGGGTCGGCGGCTCGGTCAGCGTCAGCTCCCGCACCCGATCACACAGCGCCTCCGGCAGCGGCGACGGTTCGCCCGGCCGCGGGGGGTCCTCCAGCCCGGGCAGCCCGAACTCGGCGCAGCGTTGTCGCCAGGTGACCACCGCCGACTCGGCGAGCGCACACGACAGCGGCCCGCACGATGCTCGTCGGCCGTGCGTGCCCGGTGCCGTCCGCGCGGGTCGATCAGTAGGGGTTGGCCTCGAGCTCGCGCCCGTGGACCACGATCGCGTAGATGACGATCACGTCCAGCGCGATGATGATCACCGACCAGGCCGGGTACGCCGCGATGAACACCAGGTTCACCACCGCGCTCAGGACCGCGAGAACCACCCCGGCGATCCGGGCGGCGGAGTTGCCGGCCAGGAGCCCGACGCCGACGAGGCCGATGAGGATGCCGAGCACCAGGTGCGTCCAGCCCCAGGACGTGAAGTCGAAATTCAGGACCAGGCCGTTCTTCGTGACCAGGTAGTAGTCGTCGTTGACCAGCGCGACGATGCCCTGTATCACGTGGAAGATCCCGACCAGGATCAGCATCACGCCGCCGAATACGACCCACGAAGCCCAGCCGGACGGATCCTCGTACACCTGCGGCTCCCGCCGCTGCGAAGTCTCGGCCATCTCGCCCCTCCTGCAGATGTCCGGGGTGGGCGCCTCGTGGACCCGGTACCGCTCCGGTAGACGCGGGGACGCCCGACCGCCGGGTCGTGGTGGCAGCATCGCCCCGGCGAACGCGGCAGGCATCATCCGAATTGCATGAGCGATCGGCGGTCCCACCGGCGCACCGGTCACCTCGCGCTCGACCCGGTCGTACGCCTCCTCGGTGAGGGCGCCGCTCTCGGGCAGGCTCTCGGCACGCGGCCTACCCGCCGTCGGGTGGCTGTACGACATCGTCGGTACCGCGGCCGCGCACGGGCACGGGCACGCCGGCTTCATCGAGTACTCGGCCGGCGGGGCGATGACACGCGCCGAACGGACGCGCCACTGGTCGCTCGACAACGCCGACGTGCTGCAACAGGCGCTCATCGGACCGCCGGGGGCACACGTCACCACGCTGCGGCGCTCCGTCTGCCGCGCTTTCAGGTCTCGAGGTCGCAGCCGCCGTGACCCAGTGGGCGTCCTCCGCGGCGACCTGTCCCTCACTCCTCACCGCGAGGTCACAGACGGCAAGGTCCTGGCGACGTAGCTCCCAGTACCGATATCGCTTCTTCCTTTGCCCAAAGCCGTCGGAGTCGCCCCTGTGAAAGCGAATCCGCAGGCAGGCCCATGTACCGACCCCGCCCACAAGGCTCGTCCTTCGCCAGCTGTTCCATGCCCTGACCGAGGACCGAAGTCGAATACGACGCTGCACCGGCTTCGGCGTCCCGAGGTGGCCAGCTCAGGGCGCGGTGGCGAGGGTCGAGTACTCCGTCGAGTACCAGCGGGATGGGGCCAGTACCTCCAGCCCCTGCCGCTCGAGCCGGTGCGGTGAGCCATGAGACCCGAGTATTCGACGTCTGACGCCTCACGCTGACGTGCGTCGATACTGGTCAGCACAGCGGACAGTGCGTGAGCACTCATAGTCCCTGAGTCGTGCGTTCGAGCCCCACCCGGCCCACCGGTGTCGGTGCAGGTCAGCGCTGCACCGGCGCGGCGTCAAGAACAGTGATCCCGTCCCACGCCCACACCACGCTCCGCGATGTGGGCGTTGTGGGGCAGCATCCATGCGCTGAGCGAGGTCGTCGATGGAAAGACCTCAGCGTCCAGGAGACGGACGCCGCCAAGGGCATGTTCTGCGCCGACTTCGGGACGTCTGACAATCCGGAGGCAACACCGATGGGCCGAACCTCACGGCTCAGAGACCATTCAGGGCGATACAGATCCTGCGGACGTGGCCCAGGACGAGGGCCACGTCCGCAGGATGACCTCAGTACGGCTTCTGACCGATGATGTTGCCCGCCGGGTCGTAACGGCACACGACCACGGTGTCCCACTGACCGTTCTGGAACCCGCTGGCAGCGCCGCAGCCGACCCGCTGGGTGTCCCGCCACACCATCTGTGAGTAGTGGCCCCACCCCTGAACGGGGTTCGCCACTGGTTCAGGATTGGCGTCGTACAGGGCCTTCTCCGCGTACCAGGAGGCCATGGCGTTGAGGGGGTCGGGTGCCGTCGCGCCGCCTCCCGAAGCCCAGGCGTAGTAGAGGTTCTCCCCGTACGGGGTGTTGGGGTCGTGGACCAGGCCCTGGCTCTGCACGGTGGGCAGCAGGTGGTCGGCGTAGGCCTGCGCCGTTGCGGCGACGGTGTCATCCCAGGCCAGCTGCGGGGTGCCCACTTCGGCGCGGTACTCGTTGTGCTGTGCCACGAACGCGTCCTTCTCGCCGGTGTTCAGACCGGCCGACGCAGTACCGGGCAGACCGAGCACAACGGCCGCGCTGACCCCGATCGCCCCAGCGGCCTTGGCTGCCTTGTTCATCGTGGCTCCTCTCGTGTTGCCTGCCGTGCGCACCGGCGCGGGGCTGGGAGCCGCCGGACCACGCATCTCGGCATCAGGGGGTAGCACCGCAGGGACGGTGCGACGAGCCGCGAACCTGCTCGGCGAGCGTCATCGGGGCATCACCCCTCCATCACCGCTCTGGGAGCGAGGCAAGACACGAACCTGGCCGCGGATCGACCCTGACACCCCGAGATGGACAGCCGACGGTGGAGAGGCCCACAGCACGCTCGGCGGCTCTGTGACGACCCCGATGGGGGACGGCGGACATCGAGCACTTCGTCGAGTACGAGGGGAACGAGAACAGCACCCCGGGACCGCGCCTCTCGGGAGGTGGGTGCGTCCTGGCGACACTCGACCACTCGATGACCCACGCCCCCACTGACCTGTGTCCGAGCAGGTCAGCACAGGCCCCCGCCCGGCCCGGCAGTGATGCACCCGTGACGTGGCAGTGACGTACCGCCCATAGCGTGCCGCCGAATGGCTCACCCGAACACCGAGCGACCAGGCGTGTCGACAACCGGCCCCCGCCGGCTCCTCGAGGCCACCTCACCTGTTCCAGGGTCTCGTCCGAGCCGGCGCGATGCCGCGGGGCCCTCTGCCTGAGCCGCCCTCAGGAAAGGCAAGGACGATGCGGGTCCATCGACTCCTCCGGAATGCGGCACTGACTGCCGCTGTCACCTGTTCGGCCCTGCCCGTTCTCACCGGTTGCCGTGCCGAGAGCGCGCGGTCCGACACCCCTGTGCCGGCCAGCTCCAGCGCCACGGTCTTCGGCCCCTCCCAGGAGCTCGGGAACGGGAACGCCAAGACCTACGTCACCCTGGACGGCGAGCGACCCACCGAGGTCGGCGTCCGACTGTCGAGCACCGCCCTGGAGGGACTGCCCGAATCGGGGCGCATGCTGATGCTCGACTTCCCCGATCAGGCGGCGATCACCGCATTCGACCACGTCATGCTCAACTGGAACCCCCAGGGGCACGACCCCGTCGAGCTGTTCGGCAAGGCGCACTTCGACTTCCACTTCGACATGGTCGACATGGCGACGATGCACGGCATCACCCCGGACGACCCCACCTACGCCGCCAAGGCCGAGCACCTCCCCGAGGCCGAGTACGTGCCGCAGGACTACGCGGTCGCGCCGGATGTGCCCGTCGCTGCACAGGCCGTCCCAGGAATGGGCGTGCACTGGTTCGACGCCAGCGACACCAGCCTCGTCCCCGGTACCTACGACTTCCAGCAGATCGTCCTCAACGGCAGCTGGGACGGCCGCCACACCTTCTACGAGCCCATGATCACCACGGAGTTCCTCATGAGTGGGCCCGACCTCGAACAGCCGCTCAAGCAGCCCCAGGCCTTCCAGAAGACCGCCTACTACCCGACCACCTACGCCATCGACGTCGACGAGCAGACCGGGGACTACGTCGTCTCACTCGGCGGCATGACGGCGCGCACCGCGTCGTAGTCCCGACCGTCACCTCGCCGGCAGACGGCGACGGACCCCGGCGTCAGGACCCGGTGCTGCCCAGCGCGGTCGACGGCGTCCGCCCCTGGTCGACCAGCGCCTCGAGGGTGGCCCGGGCCCCGTGCTCGTACAGCGAGGTCAACGCCGCGAGGTAGGGGGCGGTGAACCGCTCGTCGTCCACCAGGTCCCCGAACAGCTCCCGGTCGGCGATGAAGGCGAGCGGGTCCTCTCGCTGGCGGAGGGCGGCGGCCCTGAGCGACTCCTCCCTCCGGTCGGCGATCTCGATCGGCTCGCCCTGCTCGTCGACGCCCTCGGAGTACCGCGCCCAGCCGGCGACGACCGCGGCCGACCGGCGCACCTCGCCACCCGCGGCGAGGTTGTCCTGGACGACCGGGAGCAGCCACTTCGTCAGCCGTTCCGAGCCGTCGAAGGCCAGCCGCGCGAGCGTGTCGCGGACGGCGGGGTTGGAGAAGCGGGCGATGAGCTCCCGCCGGTAGTCGTCGAGGTCGATGCCGGGCACCGGGAGCAGGGTCGGGGTCGCCTCCTCCTCCATGTAGCCGAGCAGGAACGCCTGGAAGAGCGGGTCCTGCGCCGCGTCGTGGACCAGCCGGTAGCCGGCGAGGCGGCCCAGGTAGGCCAGCCCCTGGTGGCTGGCGTTGAGCAGCCGCAGCTTCATCCGCTCGTAGGGGTCCACGTCGTCGACGACCTGGACGCCCGCGTCCTCCAGCGGCGGGCGCCCGAGGCTGAAGCGGTCCTCGAGGACCCACTGCGTGAAGGGCTCGCAGACCACCGGCCACCCGTCGTCGACACCGAACCGCCGGGCCACCTCGGCCCGGTCGTCGTCGGTGGTCGCAGGGGTGATCCGGTCGACCATGGAGTTCGGGAAGGGCACCTCGCGTTCGACCCACGCGCCGAGCTCCGGGTCCCGCAGGGTGGCGAAGGCGGCGAAGCTGCGGCGGGCGACGTCGCCGTTGTGCTGGATGTTGTCGCAGGACACGACGGTGAACGGGGCGAGCCCGCGGTCGCGCCGGCGCACCAGCGCCTCGGTGACCAGGCCGAACGACGTCCGCAGCGCAGCGCCGGGCCGCAGGTCGGAGACGACGTCGGGATGGGTCGCGTCGAACTCACCGGTGACCGCGGCGATGTTGTAGCCGCCCTCGGTGACCGTCAGCGACACGATCCGGGTCGTCTCGGCCGCCATCTTCTCGACGACCGCTTCGGGGTCGTCGGGCGCGAGGAGGTACTCGACGATCGATCCCACGACCCGCGGCTCCATGGCGCCGTCGGGGTGCTTGACGACGAGCGTGTAGAGGCAGTCCTGGGCCGCCATCACCTCGGCCATGCGGCGGTCGGAGGGCAGCACCCCGACGCCGCAGATGCCCCAGTCCCGCGCCTGCCCCTGCTCCAGGAGCCGGTCGACGTACATGGCCTGGTGCGACCGGTGGAAGGCGCCCACCCCCAGGTGCACGATCCCGGCCCGCACCTGCGTCCGGTCGTAGGACGGCACGGGCAGCGAGCCGTCGAGGGACGTCAGGGTCGCGGTGCTGAGCTGTTGCACGGCTGCTCCTCCTGCTCGGCTCTCAGGCCGTGATCCGGTGTCCGGTCGATGGGGAGAAGAGGTGCTCCTTGCCCTGCTGGATGCGCAGGTGCACCCGCTCCCCCTTCGTGGGCGGCCGGGCGGGGTCCACCCGCGCGACGATGTTCTCGGCGAGCGGGCCCGAGGACTCACTGAGCTCGGGCAGCGTCCCGTGCAGGAACGCGTCGGAGCCGAGCTCCTCCACCACCCCGACGTCCACGGGGAAGGCGCCGGGGTCCTGCTCCGTGACGACGTCGAGGGCCTCCGGCCGGAAGCCGACGACGACGCGGTCGGCCCCCTCCGCCGAGAGTGCGCTCAACGCTGCGGTGGTCAGTGGCAGGCGCGCTCGCCCGAGGACGGCGTGCCCGTCGTCCAGGCGGAACTCCGCGATGTTCATGCCGGGGGATCCGATGAACCCGGCGACGAAGACGTTGGCCGGCTCCTGGTAGAGCCGCAGGGGCGTGTCGCACTGCTCGAGGAGGCCGGCCCGCAGCACCGCCACGCGGTCCCCCATCGTCATCGCCTCGACCTGGTCGTGGGTGACGTAGACCGTCGTGGTCCCCAGCCGACGCTGCAGCGCGGCGATCTGCGTGCGGGTCTGCACGCGCAGCTTGGCGTCGAGGTTGGACAGCGGCTCGTCCATGCAGAACACCTGCGGCTGGCGCACGATGGCCCGGCCCATCGCCACCCGCTGGCGCTGGCCGCCGGACAGCGCCTTCGGCTTGCGGTCGAGGAACGGCTCGAGGTCGAGAATCTTGGCCGCCTCCGCGACGCGGGTCGAGATCTCCTCCCTGCTCTTCCCGGCGAGTTTCAGCGCGAAGCCCATGTTGTCCCCCACCGACATGTGCGGGTACAGGGCGTAGCTCTGGAACACCATGGCGATGTCCCTGTCCTTGGGCTTGACGTGGGTGACGTCCCGGTCGCCGATGCGGATGCTGCCCCGGTCGACGTCCTCCAGGCCGGCGAGCATCCGGAGGCTGGTCGACTTGCCGCAGCCGGAGGGGCCGACCAGGACGAGGAACTCGCCGTCGGCGATCTGCAGGTCGAGGGAGTCGACCGCCGGCTTCTCGGAGCCGGGGTAGATGCGGCTCGCCCGGTCATAGGTGACGGAGGCCATCGGGAATCTCTCCTTCTCGGAGGGGGCTGGAGGTGGGCGGGCGTCAGAGCTGGGGGTGGACGACGACCTTCACCGACTGCGGGTCGCGGCGGCCGGCCGTCAGCGCGTCCTCGGCCTGGTCCAGGCGGAAGGTGCCGGTGACCAGGCGGTCGAGGTCGACCCGTCCGGCCGCGACCAGCGCGATCGCCGTCGGCCAGGTGTTGGCGTACCGGAAGGTGCCGGTCACCTCGAGCTCGCGTTCCTGCACCACCGACAGCGGGAGGGGGAGCTCGTCGCCGCCCATGCCGACGAGCACCGCCCGACCGGCCCGGTCGAGGGCGCGGATGGCCTCGCCGGTGGCCGCCGGGTGACCGGAGCACTCCAGCAGCACCTGTGGCGGGCGCGGCAGGTCCGTGACACGGGCCGTCCGGGCGTCGACGACCTCGGTGGCCCCGAGGTCACGGGCCAGGGCCAGCCGCGCGGGGTTGACATCGGACACCACGATCTCGGTGGCGCCGAAGGCCCGCGCCACCTGGACGCTGACCAGCCCGATGGGGCCGGCGCCGGTGACCAGCACCCGGGAGCCGGCGCCCACCCGGCCCTTGCGGCAGGCCCAGATGCCGACCGACAGGGGTTCGAGCAGCGCCGCGGCGTCGTCGCTGATCGACTCGGGCACCGGGTGGGCGAAGGCGGCGTGGACGATGACGTACTCGGCGAAGGCCCCGTCGATGGGCGGGGTCGCGAAGAACCGCATGTTCGGGCAGAGGTTGTAGCGCCCGGCCAGGCACTGCGGGCAGGTCAGGTCCGGGACCCCCGGTTCGACCGACACCCGCTGCCCGACGGCCGGCGCGGTGACGCCGGGGCCGACGGCGGCCACCTCCCCCGCCGCCTCGTGCCCCAGCACCAGCGGGGACTCGACGACGAACCGGCCGATCCGCCCGTGGTCGTAGTAGTGCGTGTCCGACCCGCAGACCCCGACCGAGGAGACGCGGACCACCACCTCACCAGGGCCCGGCTGTGGCACGGTTCGCTCCTCCACCACCACGTCCCCGGGTCCGCGCAGGACCGAGGCCCGCATGGTGGCCGCCGGACGGAGGTCCCCGGTCCCCGGGGCCGTCCCGGTCGCCGCGCTCACTTGACCGCTCCCAGCGAGAGGCCCTGCACCAGCTTGTCCTGGGCGGCGAAGCCGGCGGCGAGCACGGGCAGGGACACCACGAAGGCCGCCGCGCACATCTGGGCCAGGAACAGTCCCTGGCTGGTCACGAACCCGGTCAGGTAGACCGGCGCGGTCAGGGCCCTGGTCCCGGTGAGGGTCCGGGCCAGCAGCAGCTCGTTCCAGCTGAAGATGAAGCAGATGAGCGAGGTGGCCGCGATCCCGGGGAGGACGATCGGCGCCACGACCTGACGCAGCGTTCGCAGCAGCCCCGCGCCGTCCATGGCGGCCGCCTCGAGGATCTCGACGGGGACCTCGGCGAGGAACGAGCGCATCATCCAGACCGCGATCGGCAGGTTCATCGAGGTGTA
>DATIMX010000658.1:0-4406 GCA_035474935.1 Geodermatophilus sp.
GAGCGGTCGGTCCGCGCATCGGGCGTAGGTGTCCTGCCAAGGACGCAGGCGTTCGTAGACCGCGCTGGCGGCGAGCACCTCGGCATCGCCGTAGCGACGGCCGATCAGCTGCATGCCGACCGGCAGCCCGTCGACGTCCCCGGCGGGAATGGAGGCGGCCGGATGGCCGGAGAAGTTGACGACATAGGTGAGGCACCAACCGATGAGCGGGTCGACGTCGACGCCCTCGATGTTCCTCGGGCCGACCGTGTTGCCGTCCTCGGCGTTCTCGACGGGCAGCGCCGCGAGGGTCGGGGTGACCAGGAGGTCGTAGGAGCGCAGCACCTGCTGGATCCGGTCGTAGACGTGGGTGCGCATCCGCTGGTCGCGGAGCACGTCCAGCGCACTCAGCCGGTAGCCCTCGTCGATCCAGCGGAGGTACTCCGGGGGGAAGTCGTCTCGGTGTTCGCCGAGCAGGTCGAGGCCCTGCGCGCCGAGTCCCTCGAGGCCCTCGATGTTGAGCGGGATGATCAGCCGGCACCACAGGTCGCTCAGCTCGCGCTGATCGTGGTCGAACGTGAGATCGACCTGCTCGACGGCGGCGCCTGCATCCTCGAACGCCCGTACCGCTCGCTCCACCACGGCGGTGACCCGGCGGTCGACCGGGTAGACACCCAAGTCGGGGCTGTAGGCGATCCGCCAGCCACTGATCGACCGGCGCGTGGCTCCCGCGAAGGAGGCGGGATCGTCGAGGGCGAAGGGGTCTCGGTCGTCGTAACCGGCGAGCACGTCGAGGGCGAGGGCGGCGTCGTCCACGGTGCGGGTCAACGCCCCCTCGAACAGGAACGGGTTGATCGAGCCGAAGGCGTTCGGCCGCCCTGTGTAGGGGACGCGGCCGAAGGAGGCCTTGTAGCCGTACAGGCCGCACCAGGAGGCGGGGATGCGGATGGAGCCACCGCCGTCGGTGCCCTCGGCCAAGGGCAGCAACCCGTCCGCAACGGCGGCTGCGCTGCCGCCGGAGGAGCCGCCGGTGTTCTTCGTGGTGTCGAAGGGATTGCGGGACGGGCCGAACAGGTAGTTGTCACACGTGCCGCGAAAGCCCATGACGGGGCTGTTGGTCTTGCCGACGAGAACGGCGCCGGCGGCCTCCATCCTCTCCGCGTACGTGCAGTAGGCGGGGACGCTGAAGCTCCTCAGCGCACGTATGCCCCCGAACGTCGCCGGCCATCCGGGTTTGAAGTCGAACAGGTCCTTGATCGCGGTCGGTACCCCGTGCAGCGGGCCGAGCGCCGCGCCGGACGTCACCATCTGCTCAGCCCTCCGCGCCTGCTCACGAGCCTCGTCGAACGCGGTGAAGACGAGTGCGTTCAGGCTGGGGTTCCGTGCCTCGATGCGGGTGATGACGGCGTCGATGACCTCGACGGGGGAGAGGTCACGGCGTCGGATGCGGGCGGCCAGCTCGGTCGCGGTGGCGTAGGCCAGGTCGTCGGACATCGTCGTCCGCCCCTTCGTCAGCTGGGTACGTCGAGGGGCCGGAGTCTGCCGAGCCTCATCGGCCGCGACAAGGTCAGAGAACCGCCTACCGACACAGCAGGGTGTCGTAGCGGAACTCGATCAGCTGGCGGACCGGGGTCGGCAGCGCCTGGCCGGGCCGGGGCGTGCGATCGCGGTGGGAGGGCGCAGCAGGCGGGTACGGATCGTGCAGAGGGAGCAGGACTCCCCGGATTCCCATCGCCCGAGGCAGGTCGCTGCGCGATGGGAACCCCGGCTTGACACTGCGCCTCGTCAGCACCACCGGTCACCTCGACGCCCCGTGGCCCCCCGGCAGACGAACTGCGCGCCTGGCTCGATCAGCACGTCGGCTGACGGGCCGGCTCGCTGGCCGTCCTCCGAGGGATCGACGCCATCCGGTGGCGTCGCAGCCGATGGCCAGCAGGAGAGTGCCGTGCTCCTCCGCTCCCGTCTGGGGAACAGCTGGAGCGACCAGGCCCGAGGGGGGACTCGGCAGACAGCAATCCGCACCGCTTCAGCGGTGAGCAGAGCTCCTGCGGGGGAGGAGCCATGTCGGACATGCGTCTGCAAGCGGGTCCACCGCAGCACGCGGCCTGTGAGCAGCGCTGGCGTCGTGGAACCGGCAGTGGGTGGCTCGCGGTCAGTCCTTGCCGCTCGGGCAGTCCCCTCACTCCTGTTCATCGGGAGCCGGAGACCGGGTTGGGCGTTCCCAACGCCACAATCGTCCGTCGTGCGGATCGTGAATCTCCTCGGTGGGTCGGAACCCCAGCCGCACCAGCACCCGTGTGGACGGGCTGTCCTGCGCCAGTGTGTGCGCGCGGACGGTCTCGGCCCCACCGCGGGCTGCCGCCTGCAGCAGCTGGATGGCCGCTTCGGTGGCCAACCCTCCTCGACGGTAGGCCGGGGCGATGGCGTAGCCGATCTCCACTGTCCCCTCGACCGGCGGGCCGGTGAACCCTCCGATACCGACCACAGCGGCGTCGGAGCGGTGCACGAACAGGTGCGTTGCCCACTGAGGCGGGACGCCGCGCTCCAACATCGTGAGTGCGCCGTCCAGAGCGCCGTCGAAAGGGGACCAACCTGGTTCCACTCGCAACCCTCGGGTCCTCTCGAACCGGGCAGGGTCATCCCGCAGGAGCTGCAGCTCCTCTGCTGTGGCAGGAACCGCGTCCAGTCGATCGCTCACCTGCTCGGTTCTACACACGCCGGTCCCGCCACGACGAGTGGTTCTCGCTACGCGCGCAGCGGAAGCGATCGGCAGCTCAGCTCAGCCGAGGTCGGGCGCAGCGCGTGGCCCCTGCGACTGCGCCGCCGATAGGGGGTGCCGGATGCCCGGTCCCACGGACGACGAAGGCCCCATGGCCACTGACGACGGAGCCTCTTGTCCGCCGTATCCGAGGGCGGCGCGGTATCTGCGCCCACTGCCCATCGGTGACTGACCGACCTGCCGGCGATCGACGGGCTTGTCAGGGACCGACGTGAGCGCGGTGTGCGACTCGCACGTCCGGATGAGCCTGGCGAGGTGCCCGACCAGCCTCTGGCTTTCGTAGTTTGAGGGTGTGGACCGGACCCTCTCGCCGGGGGTGGCGCCTCCCGACCGCCTCGGCACGACCGTCCTGCCCGACGGCCGCAGGCTCGGCTGGAGCGAGTGGGGGCCGGCTGACGGTAGGCCGGTGCTCCTGTGCCCCGGCGCGGCCACCAGCCGCTCGCTGGGCTTCGGATCCGACGTACTCGACGAGCTCGGCGTGAGGTCGGTCTCCGCCGACCGTCCGGGCCTCGGCGTCTCCGATCCCGCTCCGGCGCGCGACCTGCGTAGCTGGGCTGACGACGTCGCCGCGCTGGTGTGCGACCGGGAGCTCGACCGCCCGGCCGCGGTGGGGTACTCCCAGGGAGCCCCGTTCGCCCTCGCCTGCGCCTCGGCCGGCGTGGTCGGCGCGCTGGCCGTGGTGTCGGGGACCGACGAACTCGCCAAGCCGTCGGTGCGTGCACAGCTCGTCCCCGACGTGCAGCGCCTGGTGGACCTGTGCGCAACCGACCCGGTCGCGGCGACCGCATCGTTCGCCCGCATGAGGCCGCCGGCCATGTTCGAGATGGTGCTGGCCATGAGCGGGGAGGCCGACCGAGCGATCTACAGCCACCCGGCCTTCGCTGCGGCCTACCGACGCGCGTTGGAGGAGGCATGTGCCCAGGGCCCGCACGGCTACGTGGTCGACACGGTGCTGTCGATGACGCGCTGGCCCTTCGAGGTGTCCGGCATCGCGGGGCCGGTGGATCTCTGGTACGGCTCCGCGGACACCAGCCCGGTGCACTCCCCGGACGCCGGGGCAGGGCTCGCGGCGCGCATCCCGAACGCACGGCGACACGTCGTGGACGGCGCCGGTGGTGCCTTGCTGTGGACCGAGGCCGCCCGCATCCTCGCTCCCCTGCTCGAGCGCGCGCAGTAGCGGAGACGACACCTCCGTCGGCCTGCCACAGTCACGAGCGGTCCACCCAGCACCTCGAGGATCACGGGCCGGGGCAGTGAGCCCTCTTCCCGGCTCGCCACGGGGCCGGTGCACGCGAGAGGTGACGTCGCCGAGGTGATGGCCCTGCAACGACCAGGGTGGCGCAGCCGCGGTGCTGCTGTGCCGATTGATGCCGCACTCGACGGCATGGCGGTCCTCGTACCGCTCGGAGTCGAAGGACGGCGGGCGGCCGCCGGCCGATCCCTTCTGGCGCCGGTGGGCCTGCTGGTCGGCCTTGACCGGAATGGTCGCCGGGATGCCACGTCGCCGCAGATAGCCCCGGTTGGCCCGGGCCCAGCAGGCCTTGTCACCAGCACCCGCTCCGGGCGGGTGCGCGGACGTCCCGGTCCCGATCGCCGGCGTCGACGCGGGCCTGCTTGACCCAGTTCCGCAACGTGTCTGGCTGGATGC
>DATIMX010000659.1:0-2077 GCA_035474935.1 Geodermatophilus sp.
GGCGCGCGGGCGAGCAGCAGGGCGGCCAGCTGACTGCCCTCGTCCTGCACCGCGGCCCGGCCCTCGCGCACCGACGGGACGCGCGCCGGGTCCCCACCACCCAGCCGGACGGCGTACGGCGACCACGGACCGGGCTGCCCGCCGCTCTCGGCCACCAGCCGGTCGCGGGGCACCCGCCGGGCGACCAGGTGCACCTCGGGCGCGGCGTCGTCGGCCAGCAGCGCGGGCTCCAGCTCGGCCTCGTCGCCGAGCGCGTCGCGCCAGGCCTCGACGATCCAGCGCGGGTGGTCGGTGGCCAGCGCCAGCCGCTGGTCGCCGTCCCCGTCGAGGCGCTCGACCCAGGCCGCGCGGTCCCCGCCCGCGGCCACCTTGCGCAGCACCGCGTTGACCAGCCCGGAGGCGCCGGTGCCGACGATCGCCCGGGTGAGCGCCACGGTGGTGTCCACGGCGGCGTGGGCGGGCACCCGCAGGTCGAGCAGCTGGTGGGCGCCCAGGCGCAGCAGGTCGAGCACCCGCGGGTCGAGCTCGGCCAGCGGCCGGGAGACCAGCGGGGCCAGGACCGCGTCGAGGGTGCCGGTGGCGCGCAGGGTGCCGTAGGCCAGCTGGGTGGCGAAGGCGGCGTCGCGCTCGCCGAGGTCGGCGGCGCGCTCGCGCAGCAGCTGGGGCAGGAGCAGGTTGGCGTAGGCGTCGCGGCTGCTGACGCCGTCGAGGACGTCGAAAGCGGTCAGCCGCGCGCCGTCGAGCACCGGGCGGGAGCGGCGGGACGGCGGCCGCCGGTTGGCGCGCCGGGGAGCGCTCACGAGGCCTCCCCCAGCCGCTCGCCCGCTGCCGGCCGCGCCCCGCGCGCCCAGTCCGGCGCCGGCAGCATCCGCTTGCCGGCCGGCTGCACCTCGCCGAGCCGGACCGCGCCGCGGCCGGTGCCGACCAGCACGCCGGTCGGCCCCACCGACAGCTGGCCGGGCGCCAGCCCCGGGGACGTCGGCAGCGGCTCGACCGGGCCCAGCCGCAGCCGGTCGCCGCGCCACGTCGTCCAGGCCCCGGGTGCAGGGGTGACCCCCCGGACCCGCCGGTCGACGACGGAGGCCGGCAGCGACCAGTCGACGCGGGCGTCGGCCGGCTCGATGCGCGGCGCGAGGCTGATCCCCTCGGTCGGCTGCGGCCGGGGCTCGAGCGTGCCGGCCGCGATGCCGTCGAGGGTGGCCCGCAGCAGCCGGGCGCCGCTGATCGACAGGCGGCCCAGCAGGTCGCCGGCGGTGTCCCGCGGGTCGATCGGCTCGGTGACCACGCCGTAGACCGGCCCGGTGTCCAGGCCCGCCTCCAGCCGGAAGGTCGAGGCGCCGGTGACCTCGTCGCCGGCCATGATCGCGTGCTGCACCGGCGCGGCGCCCCGCCAGGCCGGCAGCAGCGAGAAGTGCAGGTTGACCCAGCCGTGCCGCGGCAGGCCGAGCGCCGCCTGCGGCACGAGGGCGCCGTAGGCGACGACCGGCGCGCTGTCGACGGCGAGCTCGGTGAGCCGCTCGAGGAACTCCGGCTCGCGCGGGGAGCGGGGTTGGAGCACGGGGACGCCGGCGGCGTCGGCCCGCTCGGCGACCGGTGAGCGACTCACCGTGCGGCCGCGGCCGGAGCGGGCGTCGGGGCGGGTGAGGACGGCGACGACCTCGTGGCCGGAGGCCAGCAGCAGTTCCAGCGAGGGGACGGCGACGTCCGGCGTCCCCGCGAAGAGGAGCCTCAGTGGGGGCTCACCTCCACGCGCGGCATCCACGCCCCGGCGCCGGCCCACTCGGCCTCGCCGATGGCCGCCAGCGCGGCGGCGCGGGCCTCGGCGTCCAGCCGGTCGACGAACAGCACGCCGTCGAGGTGGTCCACCTCGTGCTGCACGGCGCGGGCCAGCAGGTGCGAGCCCTCGACGCGGACCGGCTCGCCATGCAGGTCGAACCCGGTGGCCGCCACGTGGAGGTGCCGGCGGCAGTCGAAGGTGTAGCCGGGGATGGACAGGCAGCCCTCCGGGCCCTCCTCGGTCTCCTCTCCCACGGGCGTCACCTCCGGGTTCACCAGGTGGCCGACCTCGCCGTCGACG
>DATIMX010000660.1:0-1773 GCA_035474935.1 Geodermatophilus sp.
CATTCGTCGAGCAGCACCGTGTGCACGCCGGCCAGCTCCGGGTCCGTCATCAGCCTGCGCAGCAACAGCCCGGAGGTCACCACCTCGATGCGGGTGCGGTCCGACCGGCGGGAGTCGCCCCGCACCGCGTAGCCGACGGTCTCCCCGACCGGTTCGCCGAGCAGCGACGCCATCCGGGCTGCGGCCGCGCGCGTGGCCAACCGGCGTGGTTCGGCGACCAGCACCCGGCCCTGGTCCGCATCGGCCGACGCCAGGGCCAACGGGACGAG
Source organism: Geodermatophilus sp. (assembly GCA_035474935.1). Lineage (GTDB taxonomy): Bacteria > Actinomycetota > Actinomycetes > Mycobacteriales > Geodermatophilaceae > Geodermatophilus. The sequence goes on from DATIMX010000660.1 coordinate 270, forward strand.
CGTGGTCTTCCCGGTGCCCGGCGGCGCCACCAGCACCGCGTTGTCGTGCGCGGCCAGCGCGTCGGTGACCTCGGCAAGCACAGCGCGGACCGGCAGGTCGGGCAGCCGGGACGGATCCGGGAGCCGCATCAGCCTCGTTACCGCTCGTCCGGCGACCAGGTGGCGGTCATGACGTCAAGTCTTCCTCGGAAGACGTCCGCCGACGCAGGCGGCCGACGAGCGCCCGCAGAGCGCGCGACACCGCCGAACCCACCAGCAGACCCATGGCGATGGCCAGGACCACGCCCACCACGTCGAAGCCGACGGTCGACCCCTCCCCCGACAAAATCGCGACCTCGCTGACCCCGATCAGCCCCAGGCTGCCCGGGACCAGCAACCAGAACGACGGCAGGAAGACCACCAGGCGGGGCAGCTGCCGGCGGACCAGCTCCGCGGTCGAGGCACCGATACTCGCCGCGATGGCGCCCAGGAAGCTGCCCAACGCCGGCGCGCCGAGACGCTGGCCGCCGAGCTGCACCAGGAAGGTCACGGCCAACACCCCCAGCACCCACGGCGCCAACCGCACCGGCACGCCCTCCATGAGCGTGATGCCGACCCCGATCACCACCAGGCCCAGCGGCGCCGCCCACCAGCCGAGCCCGCTCACCCGGACGTTGCCGAGCAGCTGTGCAGGTGTCCCCAGCAACGTGGCCGCCGCGGCGACGCCCAGGGCGAACAGCAGCAGCTGCACCGTGCCGTACAACAACCGCGACGCCCCCGCGACCATCGCACCCGCGGCCAGTTCCGACAGCCCGGTCACCATCAGCGCGCCGGGCAGCAGTACCGCCAGCGGCGGCAGCACCGTGCGCAACGCGCCGTCGAGCAGACCCGCGGCGGCGGCCGCGAAGACCAGGACGGACACCGCGAAGGCGGCCATCGTCGGGAGCAGCGCGAGCAACGACGAGTGCCACTGCGCCATGCGGGACAGACCGATCACGATGACGCCGCCCAAGGCAGCCGCGGCGAGGTTCGCCAGGCCCGGCTGGAGGATCAGGCAGATCCCCACGGCCACGACCACCAGGCCTCCCTCGGCCAGCCACGCCGGGTACCGCAGCGGCTTGCCCCGCAGACCCAGCAGCCGGTCGAGGGCCTCCTCGCGGGCGATCCGGCCACTGACGAGCAGGTGCCGGATGAGACGGACGTCGACGGCCTGGTCGAGCCGCAGCCGCCCGTCGACCGACTCGAAGGTGGCCGGCTCACCGCTGGCCAGGCCGACATGAACACCGGTCGGCCCCGCGGCGACCTGCACGTCGGGCGCGCCGAGACGGCGCCCCACCTCCCGCAGCTCGTCCTCGACCTCGTCGACGGGCTGGCCCGTTGCGACCATCGCCGCACCCAGGAACGCCAACAGCTTGCGGCGGTCGCGGTCCGCACCACACGCGCACGAATCGGTCACGACACCCCATCTCCAGCGCCTGGTCGAGAACGTCCTCGACCACAGTGTGTGGGGCCGCCTGCGAGAGCC
>DATIMX010000661.1:0-2058 GCA_035474935.1 Geodermatophilus sp.
TGTACACCGCCGTGTACCGGCCCTCCGAGGGCGTGGCGGACTTCGTGTGGCCCACCTCGACCTGGCGGCGGAGCTTCGACTCGCCGGGCGGAAGCCGCGTGGTGGCGCTGGGCCGACCCGAGGACGGCGGTGACGCTGCCCGGACATCCGGAGACCGGCGACCGGTGGACCCGCTCGAGCGGGTGCAGTCGGGACTTGACGAGCAGGGGGGACGTGCCCAGGCTCGGGACGTGACGTCCAGGACGGGCGAGGCGGACCGGACGCCGGAGGAGCTGGCGAACGTGGCCCGTGCCGCCATCACAGGGCTCGCCCGGAGCGACGACCCGGAGGCCTTCGCTCATCTGCTGCGGCTGAGTCAGCAGATCGGCGAGTGCCTGGGCGCGTCCGCCCGCAACCTCGCGTCGGGACGCTCCTGGTCGGGCGTGGCCGACCTCGCGGGCACCACTCGCCAGGCCGCCTGGGCCCGGTGGAGCCGCTGAGGACCGAGGCCGCGCGGCACGCTCTCCGATCAGTGCAGGTTCAGCCGGCCCGCGCGACGGCGTCGAAGGCGGCGATCGTGTCGAAGAGCATCGCGGCGTGCTGAGGCAGCTCCCAGCTCGACAGCTTGACGCCCACGACCCCCGCGGCCGGGTTCACGTAGACCATCTGACCGTGGATGCCGAGGCACAGCAGCAGTCGCCGGTCCGGAAAGGGCAACCAGAACTGGTTGCGGTACATCCCACCCGGCATCCGGGTGTCGCTCGGACTGGCTGAGAACGCCTCCCGGGAGTCGGCCTCGCCGGTGTAGCTGTCGCTGATCCACCAGGCGGGGATGACCTGCGTGCCATCGGCCGCGGCTCCGTCTGCCAGGAGCGTCTGACCGAAACGACCCAGGTCGCGCAGGGTGGTGCTGAGCCCGCCGTCGTGCATGGCCGCCCCCGCGGGGTCCACGGCGAAGTCGGCGTCGAACTCCGCACCGAGCCTGGACCACAGCAGGTCCGACAGGAGCTCCGGCATCCGCTGTCCCGACGCCCGTTCGCAGGCCCACCCGAGGACGTCCGTCTCGCAGGACCGGTAGGAGAACGGGCCGCCGTGCGGGCCGGCTTTGCTCAGGGTCGGCAGGTAGTCGTACATCGCGGTGGGGAGCGTCGGCGTGCCGCGGGGGCGCCAGCCGATCACCTCTTCGAGGACGCGCACCTCGGCGTGGGGGTCGAGGTAGTCCTCCGAGAAGTCGATGCCCGAGCGCATGTCCAGGAGGTGCCGGACCGTGGCGCCGTCGTACCCGCCGGCCGCGAGCTCGGGGACGTACGTCGTCACCGGCTCCTGGACGTCGAGGACGCCCCGGTCGGCGAGGATGCCCGCGACACAGCCGACGAACGACTTGGTGACCGACATGAGCAGGTGCGTGGAGTCGGGCGGCATTCCCCCGGGGTAGTCCTCGGCCACCACATGACCGTTGCGCAGGGCCATCCACCCGTCCGTGGACGTGGACGCCATGACCGCTCCCACCGTCGACAGGGAGCCGTCGGCCCTGGTGACCGGCAGCAGGGCGACGTCCTCACGGCGGTCAGGGGGGACGTGCGGCAGGCCGGCACCCCGGGCCACCCGGGCCGTCGGCACGACCTCGCGCACGTGGTGGAAGGACCAGCGGTTGTAGGGAGTCAACTGCCAGTTCTCCAGCGTGACGCGTTGGTCCGGAGGCGGCGGGAAACCCTGCATCAACACCGGCACGACCCCTGTCCCGTCGAACATTCTCGAGAGGACGACCAGCTTAACCGGCAAAGATTTCGGCCCCGACCTCGACGTTGAGCGGCGGGACAGCGTCCGGGCCTGCACCGGAACGGAACGAACCGGCCCGTTGGGCTGGCGGACGGGGCGTGGCCGCAGGATCCTTTGTGCGCTCGGCCTGTTTCTGACCATCGCCTACCCCCTGAGGGGAGCGGACATGGCACACGGTCCCGCTGGAGAGTCCGGAGACCTGCAGAAGGGTCTGAAACAGCGTCACCTGACGATGATCGCGATCGGGGGTGTGATCGGCGCCGGTCTGTTCGTCGGCTCGGGCGCGATCATCGGGGAAGT
>DATIMX010000662.1:0-4021 GCA_035474935.1 Geodermatophilus sp.
TCGCGGCCACCGCCGTGGCTTCGAAGCTTCGCAACGCCGAAGACTCCCGCAGCGGCCGCGCTCATGCCAGAGCCGACCCATACCCGTGAGACTGATCGGACCCCGGGTGAAGCCCAGCTCAGGCGGTCAGGGCGTGACGCCGTCGAGGCAGAAAGCCATCGTGGCGTCGTCGACAGTGCGAGCCGGTGGCAGCGCGTCCGGGTCGGCTAGGTCGTCGAGGACGGTCGCGCCCCGGACGGTGACACTCGCCGTCCACTCGAACCGCGTCCGGTCCTCCCCGCCGGCCATCTCGACCGGGCCGGCCACGACCAGTGTCGTCCAGTCCGGTGTTGCCCCGCCGGCCACGGCCATGATCCGGAGCTGGCCTCGGAGCCCGTCCACGGCCAACTGCCGGTCGTCGTCGGGGAGTGCGGCAGCGGCCCGGTAGATCATGTCGCCCCTCCGTGGTCGGCACCAGCCAGTCACGTCCTCACCGACCCATGGCCGGCTCCAGGACGAGCGGGCTGGTGGCGCCGGACGGCGCCACCAGTCGCCCTCTGCGCCCCCGGTCGGCGGGCAGCAGGACTTCTGCCATACCGAGGGACCGAGTCCCCCGACGGATACGTCGCGATCCTGGCAACACGCCAGCACCGTCGACCGATCCGGTTGTTAGCGGCCAGCTGGGTCAGCCGGGACCCCATCGACAATCCAACGCAGCACCAGCACCGCTTGGCGATAGCAGCTCAGCGCCCTCCGCCTGCCTCGTACCCCGTCGGCGGCGCTCGACGGCCAACAGGCCCGACCCGAACAGCACGGTCTCCTCGGCGACCGGGAGCACGGCGGTGTAGCTGACAGGATCGGACACAGCAGGACCGCGGCGCGGGCGGGCGTCCGTGAGCAGACCCCTCCTACCGAGGTCCTGCGCTCGCTCCGGTCATCTCCCCGCTCGTCGGCGTGTCTCCCTGCCCGGCCAGCCGTCCGCTACTGGGAAAGGCTCACTCTCCGCAGCTCAACCCCGACGAGTGGGTCGGGCAGAACGTCAAGCACGACGGCGTGGCGCCCGCGGTTCGCAAAGGAGCCGAGCAGATGAAGGCGGTCGTCACCGCCCGCCGCTAACCATGCACGAGGTCGTAAGCGGCCCCTCGGGGGTACAGCAACACCTCCGAGGGACGCGAACGACCCCGGATGCAGTCAGTGACCGGGCAGGTGGACCCATGCCTCGATCTCGACCAGCGCGCCGAGCGGCAGCTGGTGGACGGCGACCGCCGACCGAGCCGGTGGCTCGGCGCCGAAGACCTTCGCGTACTCCTCATTCATCACCGCGAAGTCATCCATGCTGACGAGGAAGACATTGGTCTTGACCACGTCGGTCAACCCGGCGCCGTGCGACTCCACGACCTGGCGCAGGTTGGCCAGCGCCTGCGCCGTCTGCGCTCGTACCCCATCGGTGAGGGCGCCGTCCTTGAGCCCGACCTGGCCTGAGACCGCCAGCCAGCCGCCGGCGGCGACCCCGGGCCGCAAAGGAAGGGGTCCGCTCATGCCTGCCTCCATCTGTCGTCGTGGTGCCGCCACTGGTCGATGTACCAGTCTGCGGATCGCAGCTCGTACCGCACACACGCGCCAACCCTCGGCTCTGACCAACTTCGTGTGCAGCCGGTCGACGGGGCAGATCACCCCTTTCCGCGGCTCGCCCGCCTGCCACGGCAGGGGAGCGTATGACCGGGAGAACCTCTGCCCTGGTCCTCGTCGGGGCGTGACGGGATGTGTGCCCTTCAGCGGTCGAGCCACTCCTCGACGACCTGCCCGGCGGCGCGGGCTTCCTCGACACCTCCAACGTCAACCCCGAGTGGAAAGGCAGGATCGGAGCCCTCGACGACGGGCAGGTCGAGCCTGTGGGTTGCCGAGCAGCTCGGCCGCCCGGTCGTCAAGGCGTGGAACACCATCACCTCGGGCTCGTTCGCCGCTCACGACACACCTGCCGGCAGTCCGGACCGCATCTCTATCCCGGTCGCGGCCGACGCGGACGCCGACCGCGCACCGGGCATGTCCCTCGTCGAGGACACCGGTCTCGACGCCGTCGACGCGGGGACCCTGGCCGAGTCGTGGCGGCAGCGGCGCGACACCCCCTGCTACATCACCGACCTCACCCGCCAGGAGCTGCCCGCCGCCCTGGCGGCAGCAGTCGCCACACGCTCACCCAAGCGACGCGACCTGGCGATGACCGTCATCCGCGGGCCGATGGACGACCCCACGGCCGACCTGGGCGCGGACTTCGGGATCCGCCTCAGCCGGTTGCTCCACATGTGGCCTCGACGATCGCCAGCGCCGCCGTCCGCTCTGAGACGTCACAGCGACGGCCGGTGTCGGCACAGCGTGCAGCCGGCCTGGGAGGTGGTCACCGCGCCGGCAGACCAGCGGGACCGAGCTCGACAGCCGGCTCGTCGGCGCGGCCAGGGCGCACAGCCGGCTGGAGGCGTGGAGAGGCCTTGCGGCGCAGAGGTCAGCCGCCGGCGCGGAGACTCACCAGCAGGGGGAGCTCTCCCTGCTGGACGTCCTCGTCGCGCTGGTTGAGGAGGGTGAAGCGCCGTCGCAGGATGCCCGCATCCCCCTTGCTGGTCAGCCTGGTGTCCAGGATCTCCACGCGGCAGCGGACCGTGTCCCCGAGCAGCAGGGGCCGCTGGAACCGCCAGCCGTCGATGCCCAGCAGTGCGATCGAGCAGGACTCGAACACCCCGAGCCGCGATGCCAGCCCCAGCGCGACGGACAGCCCGAGAAGTCCGTGCGCGATCCGTTCGCCGAACCGTCCGTGCCGGGCGTTTTCCGCGTCGGTGTGCACGGGATTGGTGTCCCAGCTCCAGCCGGCGAAGGTGACGACGTCCGCCTCGGTGATGGTGCGCGCCTGGCTCAGGAACACCTGACCAGCCCGGAAGTCCTCGTAGTAATGGGTCACCGTGGCTCCTCTCGTTCGCGCGCCGGGGCTGCCTGTCGGCCTCGGATCGCGCCAGGGTGTCGGTCGGTCGTACAGGGCGGCCGCTGCCGGGAGCCGGCCGTGTCGGCAGGCCCTGGCGACGACTGGCTCCCGGGATGCCGTCGACTAGCGGACGCGGATGAGCACCCTGCCCGCCGCTCGGCGCTGGTCGATCTCCCGGATCGCTGCTGCGGCCTGGTCCAGGGCGTACACCGAACCGATCGGTGGGTCGATCGCCCCGGACTGCATCAGCGGCACGAGGTCGCGCCACTGCCGGCTGGCGTATCCCGGCTCGGTCCGCCAGAACTCTGCCGAGGCGGCCCCCATCACCGTGGTGTTGGCCAACAGCAGCCGATTGACCTTGACCGTGGGGATCTCTCGGCCGGTGAAGCCGAGGACGACCAGCCGGCCCTCCCGGGCCAGGCAGCGCAGCGAGTCGGTGAACCGGTCGCCGCCGACCGGGTCGACGACGACGTCCACGCCCCGGCCGTCGGTGACCCGGCGGACCTCGTCGCGGAAGCCGTCGACCGGCACGACCTCGTCCGCTCCGGCGGCCCGGGCGACCTCACCCTTGTCCGGGGTGGACACCACCGCGATCACCCGCGCCCCGTAGGCCGCCGCCAGCTGGCACGCCGCGGTACCGACGCCGCCGGCCGCGCCGTGCACCAGAACGGTCTCGCCGGTCTCCAGCCGCGCGCGGCGGGTGAGGGCGAAGTGCATGGTCAGGTAGTTCAGCGGCAGTGCCGCCCCCCTGTCGGACGGCACGTCGTCGGGCAGTGGGAAGACCATGTCCGGGTCGACGGCGACCGTCTGGGCGAAGCCGCCGATGACCGGCATCGCCGCCACCCGGTCACCGGCCCGGAAGCCACCGGCGTCTTCGCGCACCACCCCCGCCACCTCCCACCCCGGGGTGAAGGGCAGCTCGGGACGCAACTGGTACTCCCCGCGGGTCTGCAACACGTCCGGGAAGACCACGCCCGCGAACTCCACGTCGACCATCACCTGACCCGGCTGCGGCAGGGGGTCGGGAACGTCGCGGACCTCGACGGCGTCCGGACCGGTCAGGGCGCTGAT
>DATIMX010000663.1:0-3100 GCA_035474935.1 Geodermatophilus sp.
CACCTGGTCCCCCACGGCGTGCCCACCGCGGTCGTTGACCTCCTTGAAGTGGTCGACGTCGATGAAGAGGACCGCACCGCCGCGGTTCAGCGCGGCCCGGCCCGCGTCGAGGAGGTGGGCACGGTTGGCCAGGCCGGTCAGCGGGTCCTGCCGGGCCACCCGGGTGAGGGCCCGGCGCCACCCGTCGGCGTCGGTGGCCACGGTGGTCAGCCGGTCGACGATCTCGGCCAGGACCCGCTCCTGCTCGGCGCCGGCGTCCGGCGCCAGGTCGCGCACCGCGGTGGAGAGCAGGTCGAGGACCTCGTCCAGCGGCGCGCCGGTGGCGACGGCCTCGAGCACCCGCCCCTGGGACACCAGCAGCCGGGCGTCCCACCGGTGGGCCGTGACCTGGCGCCGCAGGGAGAGCACGCTGCGCACGAGGCGGACCTGGATCTGCAGGACGTCGAGGTCGTCCCCGGAGAAGGAGCGGACGTCGTCGTCGAAGACCCCCAGCGAGCCGAGGACGAAGCCGTCCTCGTCGATCAGGGGGACGCCGAGGTAGGCGCGGATCGCGCCGGCCGCCACCGCCGGGTTCTCGGCGAACACCGGGTGCGCGAGCGCGTCGGTCACCTCCAGCGGCTCCCGCATGGCCACCACGTAGGCGCAGAACGACAGCTCGTCGGGCACGGTCGAGAACGGCACGCCGGCGCCGATCTCGGCGGGGAAGCACTGCAGGTCCGGACCGACGAGGTTGATCACCGCGATGGGCGCGTGCAGAGCGCGGGCCATGTAGGCCACCACGGCATCGAGGTCGGCGTCGCCGACGTGGCCGCCGAGCCGGTAGCTGGCTATCGCGGCGAGGCGGTCGGGGTCGGCCACGGCGAGACGGGGGCTCTGCACGCGCGGGACCGTAGCGGCTGGGGGTCACGATCCACACACATGACGACACCCCGCGTTGCCCGTGTCACGCGGCCGCTCCGGCGCCACGTGCGCAGACCCGGACAGGGCAGGATCGCGGCATGGACCCCGTGCGCTTCGGACTGGTGGGCTACGGCTTCGGCGGCCGGTACTTCCACGCACCCCTGCTGGCGGCCGCGCCGGACGTCGACCTGCTCGGCGTGGTGACGACGTCGGCCGAGCGGCGGGCGCAGGTCGCCGCCGAGCACCCCGGCCTGCGCACCTTCGGCTCGCTCGAGGAGCTGGCCGACGCCGGCGCCGAGGCGGTGGCGATCTCCACCCCGGCGGACACGCACACCCCGCTGACCGAGCAGGCACTGGGTCTGGACCTCGCCGTGGTCTGCGACAAGCCCTTCGCCCTGGACGCCCCGGCCGCGGAGGGGACGGTGCGGCTGGCCGCGGCCCGCCGGCTGGCGCTGGCGCCGTACCAGAACCGCCGCTGGGACTCCGACTTCCGCACCGTCCGGGCGCTGGCGGACGCCGGCCGGCTCGGCACGGTGACCCGCTTCGAGTCGCGCTTCGAGCGGTTCGAGCCCGAACCCGGCCCGCCGGCCGCGGGCGGCGGCACGCTGCTGGACTTCGGCAGCCACCTGGTCGACCAGGCACTGGTGCTGCTCGGCCCGGTGACGAGCGTCTACGCCGAGTGGCGGGTGCGGGAGTCGGGCCTGGACGACGACGTCTTCGTCGCGCTCACCCACGCCGAGGGCGGCCGCTCGCACCTGTGGGGCAGCTGGAGCCAGGGCGCGCCCGGCGACCGTTTCCGGGTCAGCGGCACCGAGGGCGCCTACGCCGTCGGCGGCCCGATGGACGGGCAGGAGGCCGCGCTGCTGGCCGGGCAGACGCCGGCGACGCTGGGCGAGCGCTGGGGCGCCGAGCCGCAGGAGCGCTGGGGCCGGCTGCGCCGCGGCGACGAGGGCGTGGTGGTGCCCACCGAGCGCGGCCGCTGGGACAGCTTCTACCCGGCCTTCGCCGCCGCCGTCCGCGGGCAGGGGCCGGTGCCGGTCGACCCGCGGGACGCCGTCGCCACCGCCCGCGTGCTCGACGCCGCCCGCCGCAGCGCCACCGAGGGCGTCGCCGTCTCGTTGGGCTGACGTGGACCCCGGGCTGCCGCCGCCGACGCCGCCGGACGACGTCCGGCCGGCCCTGCTGCGGCAGACCTGGCGGGACGTCGCCTTCCTGCACTGGCCCCTCGACCCGGCCGTCGCCGCCCGTCTGCTGCCGCCGGGCACCCGGCCGGACGTGCTGGCCGACGTGACCTATGCCGGCGTGGTGTCGCTGCGGATCACGCGCACGGCTCCCGGTGCCGGCCCCGCGCTGCAGTTGGCGGGGTCCTTCGCCGAGGTCAATGTCCGGCTGTACGCCGTGGACGGGCGCGGGCGCCGCGGCGTCGTCTTCCTGCGCATGGACGCCGAGCGGCTGCTGCCCGTGCTGGCGGCGCGGGCCCTCACCCGCCTGCCGTACGTGTGGTCGCACACCCGCGTGCAACGCGACGGCGACCTGTACGTCGTGGTCGCCGGCCGGCACCTGCGGATCGTCCTGCGCGTCGGGGCCCCGCTGCCCGCGGGTCCGCTGGAGCGTTTCGTGACCAACCGCTGGGGCCTGCACACGCAGGTCGCCGGCCGCACCGTCCACCTGCCGGTGGCGCACCCACCGTGGCCGCTGCGGACCGCCGAGCTCGTCGACCTCGCCGGTGACCCGCTGGCCGCGGCGGGGATGCCCGCGGCGCCCGGTCCACCGGTGAGCGTCCTGTTCTCCCCCGGTGTGGACGACGTCCGCCTCGGGCTCCCGAGGCGGGTGTGAGCGCAGCGGCCCCCCGGCGCCCCCGAGCCTGCGAGGGGAGCCCGGAGGAGTGCTCCTACCGCTCGTCGAGGCCGTTGGCCTCGCGGACCACGTCGACGATCTGGCCCATGATGTCGGTCAGCCCGAAGTCCTTGGGCGTGAAGACGCGGGCCACGCCCTGCTCGCGCAGCCGGCGGGCGTCGCTGTCGGGCACGATGCCGCCGACGACCACCGGGACGTCGTCCAGGCCGGCCTCGCGCAACCCGCGCAGGACCGCCGGAACCACCTGCAGGTGCGAGCCGGAGAGCACCGACAGCCCGACGACGTGCACGTCCTCCTCGACCGCGGCGCTCACGATCTGCGCCGGGGTCAGCCGGATGCCCTG
>DATIMX010000664.1:0-4344 GCA_035474935.1 Geodermatophilus sp.
TGGGCGCCATGGACCGGGAGTGACCCCCGTGGCGCTCGGGTACGGCCGGCCGCCCTGGCCGCGGTCCGGACCCGACCTCGCACCGCTGCCCGGGGTGTGCCAGCTGTGGTGGGCCCGGCCGTGCGACGTCCGCCCGGAGCACGACGCGCTGCTCGGGGAGGCCGACGTGGCCCGGCGGGAGCGGCTGGCCCGCCCGGCCGACCGGCAGCGGATGACGGCGGGCGCGGCGGTCGCCCGTCTGGTGCTGGGGACCGCGCTCGGGACGCCACCGGCCGACCTGCGGATCGACCGGACCTGCACGACCTGCGGCTCGCCCCACGGCCGGCCCCGGCTCGCCGACGTCGAGGGCCTGGACTTCTCGGTCTCCCACTCGGGGCACTGCGTCGTCGTCGCCGTCCTGCCGGGTGGCCGGGTGGGCGTGGACGTCGAGCAGGTCGCCCGGTTCGCGCCCGGTGAGCTCGAGGAGCTGGCCTCGTGCGCGCTGCCCGACGCGGAGCGGGAGAACGTGGTCCACCTGCCAGCCGCAACGCAGCCGCGGGCCTTCACCGTGTGCTGGGTGCGCCGGGAGGCGGTGCTCAAGGCCACCGGTCAGGGGCTCGACGTCCCGCCGGACGGGCTGGCCCTCACCCCGCCGTCCAATCCGCCGCGGGTGCTGCACTCGGCCGGGCGGGAGCCGGTGTGGCTGCGCGACGTGTCCGCCCCGCCCGGCTTCGTCGCCGCGCTGGCGGGCCTGGGCACCCCGCCGGACGACGTCGTGCACCGCGACGCCACGTCGCTGCTGCGTCAGACGAGCCGGCGGTCGTCCGGCCCGACCACGCGCAGCCACCGGTAGCCGTAGCCGTCGAGGGTCAGCCCGACCCCGCCGTCCCCGTCGACCGGCTGCTCGCCGTCGGCCAGCAGGTCGACCAGCCGGTGCCCGGCACCGCAGCCCTCCAGGGTGAGCGGGACGGTGCGCGGCTCCGCGCCGAGGTTGTGGACGGCGACCAGCGCGCCGTCGTCCCAGCTGCACAGGTGGGCCAGCACCTCGGGGTGCGGCTGCTCGAAGACGGTGAAGGCGCCCCAGCCCAGCTCGGGTGACTCCCGGTACCGGCGGACGAGCAGCTTCACGAACGACAGCAGCGAGTCGGGGTCGCGGCGCTGGTCGGCGACGTTGACGAAGCGCGGGGCGAACCCGCCGTCGACGACCGGGCCGGGCAGCCGGCCGGGGTCGGCGGTGGAGAAGCCGCCGTTGGGGCCCGACGTCCACTGCATCGGCGTCCGGACGGCGAGCCGGCCCTCGGCGTCGAGGTCCTCCCCCATGCCGATCTCCTCGCCGTAGAAGAGCACCGGGGTGCCGGGCAGGGAGAACAGCAGGCTGTACACCATCCGCACCCGGCGCGGGTCGCCGTCCAGCATCGGCGGCAGCCGGCGGCGCAGCCCGCGGCCGTAGACCTGCATGCGCTCCTCGGGGCCGAAGGCGGCGAAGACCTCCTGGCGCTCGTCGTCGGTGAGCTTGTCGAGGGTGAGCTCGTCGTGGTTGCGCACGAAGGTGGCCCACTGGCTGTCCGGGCTGACCGCCGGGCGCTGGGCCAGCGCGGTGGTGAGCGGACCGGCGTCCCCGCGGGCCAGCGAGAGGTAGAGCGCCTGCATGCCGATGAAGTCGAAGAGCATCGTCAGCTCGTCGCCGTCGGCGCCCCCGAAGAAGTCGACCTGCTGCTGGTGCGGCAGGTTCACCTCGCCGAGCAGGATCCCGTCGCCGGTGCGGCGGCCGAGCAGCTGGCGCAGCGCGCGCAGGTACTGGTGCGGGTCGGGGAGGTCCTCGGCGTCGTCCGGCTCCACCTCCAGGAAGAAGGGGACGGCGTCGACGCGGAAGCCGGACAGCCCGAGCTGCAGCCAGAAGCCCATGACCTTGGCGACCTCGTCCCGCACGCGGGGGTCGGCCACGTTCAGGTCGGGCTGCTCCTTGTAGAAGCGGTGCTGGTACCACTCGCCCGTGGGCTCGTTGAAGGTCCACAGGCCGGTCTCCTGATCGGGGAAGACGACCTGGTCGGAGGTGTCCGGCGGCTCGTCGTCCCGCCAGACGTAGAAGTCGTGGAACGCGTCGTCGCGGCTCTGCCGGGCCCGCTGGAACCACGGGTGCTGGACCGAGGTGTGGTTGACGACGAGGTCGGCGATCACCCGCATACCGCGGTCGTTGGCGGTGCGGATGACCTCGACCAGGTCGCCGTGGGTGCCCAGCCGCGGGTCGACGCCGTAGAAGTCGGTGATGTCGTAGCCGTCGTCGCGCTCGGCGGTCGGGTAGAAGGGCATCAGCCACAGGCAGGTCACCCCGAGGTCGGCGAGGTGGTCGATGCGCTGCGCGAGGCCCGGGAGGTCGCCGCAGCCGTCGCCGTCCCAGTCCATGTAGGTCTCGACGTCGAGGCAGTAGACGACGGCGTTCTTCCACCACAGGTCCGCGGTGTCGGTGATGCGCATACCGGCGTCCCTACCGCACCAGGTACCGCGGGGCGACACCGATCGGCGTGGACCCGCTCGTGCGCAGCACCCGCGGGGAGGCGGGGACGTCGTCCCGGCTGACGAGGCGGACGGTGACGTGCCCGCTCACGGGAGCGCGGCCGGCTGCGGTTCCTGGTGGGGACGGCGCGGTTCCGGCGGGCCCTCCGGGTCGAGCGCCACCGCCGGGGCCGGGCGCGTCACGTCGAGCTGCGGGAGGACGTGCTCGCCGAAGGCGTCGAGGAAGGGCAGCTGCTCCTTGCCCACGTGGTGGAGGTAGACCTCGTCGAAGCCGAGCTCGACGTACTCGGCGATCCACTCGGCGTGCTGCCCGAGGTCGGAGCTGACCCGGACGGCGCCCTCGACCGCCTCCTGCGGCACGTGCTGGCTGGCCTGCTCGAAGGCCTCGGGGCCGTCGATGTCCCAGCACAGCGGCGGCGGGAACGTGTTGGTACGCCACTGCTCGTAGGCGATGGCCTTCGCCCGGTCCGGGTCGGGGTCCCAGCAGAGGTGCACCTGGAGCACGAGCCGGCCACGGCCTCCGGCGTCCCGGTAGGCGCCGGTCAGCTCGCGCAGGGTCTCGTGCGGCTGGTTGATGGTGATGAAGCCGTCGGCCCAGTCGGCGTGCCGCCGCGCCGTCGGCACGCTCATCACCGGGCCGATGAGGGCGGGCTGCTGCTCGGGCAGCGACCAGATCCTGGCCCGCTCGACGTCCACCAGCCCGCGGTGGGTGACCTCCTCGCCGGCGAGCAGGGCACGGATGACGTCGACGCACTCGCGCAGCCGGGCGTCCCGGATCCGCTTGGGGGGCCACGGGTCCCCGGTGATGCGCTCGTTCATCACCTGGCCGCTGCCCAGCGCCATCCAGAAGCGCCCGGGGAACATGGCCGCCAGCGTCGCGGCTCCCTGGGCGATGATCGCCGGGTGGTAGCGCTGGCCCGGCGCGTTGACCACACCGCACGGCAGGCCGGTGGTGGCGAGTGCGGCGCCCAGCCACGACCAGGCGAAGCCCGAGTGCCCCTGTGCCTTGTTCCAGGGCGCGAAGTGGTCGGAGCACATCGCGGCGGTGAAACCGACCTCCTCCGCGTGCTGGACCGCCCGCAGCAGCTCAGCGGGGTGGACCTGCTCGTGCGAGTTGTGGAACCCGATCACCGTCATGGCGGGCCCCTACCCCGTCACCGCGGCCGCTACCTGCGGAATCGGCCGAGCAGCGGCTGGGGCGCTCAGTAGTGGGCGCTCCGGTTCGGCCGGGGCATCCTCGACGCTCGTCCGGAGCCGGGCGCCCCTCCGCAGCCGTCGGCGGCGTCACCCGTCCCCGCGACGGCGTGCGTGGTCGCCGCGGGGGCGGGTCGGTGGGGTCAGAAGGGTGGTCGGTCGGCGGCCGGGTCGGGTGTCGGTGGTGGCTGCTGGTCGGGTCCTGGTTGGGGTGGTCGGGTGAGGACGCGGGGGCCGACCAGCTGCAGGCCCGGTGGCCGGCTGGTGCGGGTCACGCCGCTGGGTGCGGTGACGGTGAGGATGCCGTCGGGGGTCATTACGTAGGTCCAGCCGGGAGCGTGGGTCTTGAGCCGGTGGTGGGAGCGGCACAGGCAGCACTGCTAGACCTAAAAAGCACCCCGTGAGGGGTTCCGACGAGGTCTCCGGGTCTGACCGATGGGACACGAAGACCGCACTGGTCGATGAGAGAGTCGTCGCCCGGAGGCCCCCGCCGGAACCCCTCTGACCGGCTGGCGTCCCGTCTGACCGAAGGCAGCACACCGGGCGCTCGGCTGCCCGCAACCTGGCCTGTCGACGGGGCGGCAGTCTCCATCGCCCTGTTGCTGACCGCTGCGCCTCAAGCCGGTTGCGCTCAACTAACAGATCGGAGGGTGGTCG